>JAGYMW010000013.1 GCA_018400435.1 Bacillota bacterium
CGCAAAGATTCATAAACGCGCCGCTGTTTCCATTTTAGCTGTTCATCGTAGGCAAAATGCTGCAGCGAACATCCTCCACAACGGCTGTAATAAGGGCAGGGCGGTTGAACTCGGGCGGGCGATGGGTCGATTATGGCAAGCAGTTCTGCCTCGGCATACGATTTTCGGACCCTGGTGACGCTCACCTCAACCCTCTCACCCGGCAGGGCTCCACCGATAAAGAAGGTAAATCCCTCGTGCTTACCGACACCTTTTCCATCGTGATTCAGGTCGGTTATTTGAAGTACAAGGCGTTCACCCATATTGATGGGAGGCCGCAAACAACCTTGTCCTTCAGGGGAAAAGGCCATTTTTATCATTTTATCAACCGTGCAATGTAGAGGACGACTACCGCGCCAAGAAAGGCAATTATGATTGTCGACAGATTGAAACCGGAGATCGCATTCTGAACATTGAAAAGGGCCCCGGCCAGCCAGCCCCCAACCAGGGCACCAACTATACCGATTATTATATTGCCAATCAGTCCGAATCCTTTACCTTTCATGACCAGCCCGGCAAGCCAGCCGGCAATGATTCCAACTATCAACCAGGTTAAAATTCCCATCTTAATCCACCTTTCATTTTGATTTATCCGTGGAAAATATTAACTTCCACGGAGTCATGGCACGGAAACAGGCCTTTTGAACCAGCTTCTTCCCTATATTTTACCATGGGCGGAGAGCAGGGACAACAACTATGGCATTTTAAGAGAGCAGCCGTTTCGCATTTATGTTGTCGCCGGGTGGAGATAACGAACAAAAATGTATTATAATTAATAAACCACTGCTAACTTGTGATCAAAAACAGGGAACCGGGGTGAGACATTTTGGCAATCAAGAAAGGGGCTTTCCTGATCATTTCTTCATTGTTGTTAATCGCGGCTTCATGCAGTGAACCGCCGGACGGGGACAATGAGGATGAACCACAGCAACCTGCTTCGGAATTGCCGGAAGAAGTTGAAACCTGGGTTGAATATTCAAAGGACATGTTCCTGGGTCAATCCCGCAGGGTTGACGGCACGCTTTACCTGCTGGCCACTTATGGGGAGAAACCCGGTGGAGGCTACGATGTTGAAATTACCGGTGTGGAAGAGACAGACAACCGGCTGATGGTTACCGTTCACTTTTCCGAACCCGAGGAGGGGGAACAGGTAATCCAGACCCTGACCTACCCTTATGATCTGATAGCAATTGATGACCCGGGGTTGCCGGTGGAATTTGTTGCTGTTGGAACAGAGTCTTACCTGCCCGGGCTCATGGGCATCGAGGAGCTCCCTCCCGTGAAGGTCGGTTCCCGGTGGATTAAAATATTTTCTCCAGCACCGGGCACCACAGTAGAAAATATTTTTACTGTTGAGGGAATAGCCAATGTTTTTGAAGGTACCGTTCAGTACCACCTTTACACTGTTGAAAATGAAACTCTTTCTGAAGGCTTCACCACCGGAGCAATGGGTGATTGGGGATACTTTTCCTTTAAACTAACCATCCCAGGCGGGATAGAAAGTGATACCTCCCTGATCCTTGAACTCTTTACCCTCAGCCCCAGAGATGGAACCAGGGAATATATGGTAAATATCGATCTTCTCTATAAAGGGGCTTCAACAGATTAATCAAAGCCTCTCCTGTACAGTTACTGCCTGACTGTATGGCCAGGAGCTAAAATCTCCCCAAAGGGTTGGCAAATGTGATATGATAACTTCTGACAAAGTCAAAATGGATTCAGGAAGTGATTAATTGGAAAGCGGAAACATTCACACAATAGATCTCCACGGCCGGCAGGTAATCCTTGTGGGCACAGCACACGTATCAAAAATGAGCGTTGAAGAAGTCAAAGATGTCATTGAAAGAGAAAAGCCCGACACGGTTTGCATTGAACTCTGCCAGTCCAGATACCAGTCAATTACCGATGCTAACAGGTGGCAGAATACGGATGTCGTGAAAATAATCAAGGAAGGAAGAGCCCTTCTGCTCCTGGCCAACATGGTCCTTTCTTCTTATCAGAAAAGATTGGGTAAAAAATTTGGCATCAATCCCGGTCAGGAAATGATCCAGGCAATTAAATCGGCGGAAGAAACGGGAGCCTTCCTCTGTCTGGCCGACCGCGATATTCAAACCACCATGTTGAGGCTGTGGCGCAGTACCGGTCTGTGGGGCAAGTTGAAACTTTTCTTCCAGCTCCTGATGAGTATTTTTGTTGATGAAGAACTTACTGAAGAAGATATGGAAAAAATGAAAGACAAGGATATGCTCAGCGCTGCCCTGGATGAATTATCCGGTGCCTTTCCCCAGTTGAAATCGATCATCATCGACGAGAGAGACCAATACCTGGCCTACAAGATTAAGTCCGCCCCAGGTGAAAAAATAGTCGCCGTGCTCGGAGCCGGTCACATTCCGGGAATTAAGGAAGAACTCTTCAGGGAGCAAAATCCGGCTGAGCTAACCAGAATACCGCCAGCTTCCAAAACCACCAAAATTGTCGGCTGGAGCATACCCATAATTATAATTGCCGCCATCGTCCTAACTTTTTCTGTTGATAGGGCAACGGGGATTGATCAGATTGTCAGCTGGGTCCTCTGGAACGGTTCTCTGGGTGTGCTTGGAGCCATCCTGGCATTTGCTCATCCTCTGGCCATCCTTACTGCCTTCGTTGTCGCACCAATTAGCTCCCTCAGCCCCATGCTTGCAGCAGGTTGGTTTGCCGGCTTAACGGAAGCAATCGTGCGCAAACCCAGTGTCCGCGATTTTGAAAGTCTTTCTGAAGATGTTCACACTGTGAAAGGGTTCTGGCGCAACAAGGTAACCCATGTCCTGCTGGTAGTGATATTTGCCAATCTGGGTAGCACAGTGGGAACTATTATCGGAGGTGCCGACGTGATCGGCAAATTTATCCATACCTATTTTGGTTAGGATTTCATGGATAATTTCATACTATCTTTGCAGTTTGATTAGCAAACCCTGGACACCAGAAGAAGAAAAGAAATTTGAGTTAACTTCTATCCGTCCGTATTTCAGTTTTAACTTCCTTGATCATCATAGCATTAAACTTTAAAAAGTGGATCGTAACACTGACTTCCACTATAAACAGAAACATCCTCAAAAACAACTCTAGCACAAAAAAAACAAGCATCAGCATGCTCCAGAGAAGAATGAACGTCCCTTTTCTGGTGTTAAGAGTTATCTGCCCTTAAGTCAGATGAATTTAAATGCAGGTCTCGAACATCCAATGATTGATCAACCAGTCGGAATGGGTACACGGGAAGACGGTTCTTTTGTATCGCTGACGACTGCGGCTTATATATTTCAACCACCGAAAAGTTTTAATACAAAAACAACATCCAGGGAAACGACATAAAACAACCATCCCCCTGTGTTTCTGGTCTCCCTGTGTGTTTAGCCGTGTTTTGACAGAAAATAGCCGGCCAGGACAGCTGTAACGGGCACTGCGGCAACGAGACCGATACTGCCGGCGGTGCCGCGGACAAACTCGGTGGCAATCATATCCATGTTGATGATTTTTAGCCAGGCAATTTCATACCCCATTACCAGCAGGAGCATTGGTATGGCAGAACCGACATAAGCAAGGACCAGGGTATTGGCCATGGTTCCCATAACATCGCGCCCTACATTGAGTGAAGCCCGGAAAAGCTCAAGAAACCTAATTTCGGGATTGGCCTGCCTGATTTCAGCAGCAGCCGAAGCGATGGACATGCCGATATCGGTGATCGCTCCCAGCGAACCGATAATAATCCCGGCAAATAGCAATCCCCGAAAATCGATGGTGTTATCCAAAAAGTAAAGCATCTGTGCCTCGTTGGTCCCGAAACCGGTAAGGCGGGCCATGCTGCCAGCCCAGTAAGCCATTAAACCGGCAACGATTACTCCTACTACCGTTCCCAAAATAGCTACGAGAGATTTGAGGTTAAGCCCCCCGATAATAAAAAGAGTAAAGGTAATAGCAAGGATAGCTACACCGATAGCCAGTAGAATCGGGTTATAACCTTGAAGAAGCAGGGGAAGCATATACTGAACAACCAGAAAGATTGTGGTACCCAGGGTAATAACAGTTTTTAACCCCTGCATTCGGCCGACAACCAGCAGGGCCAGCACGAAAATGCCAATCAAATAATAGACTCCTCGATCGCGGGCTATATCCTGAACGTAAGCCTCTTCAAAATTTCCTTCTTCACCAAAAGCAACAACAATGACTTCCTGTCCCTCTTCAAGCAAAAAATCATAAACCGGATCCCCGGCAAAATAGGTATTGGTAATGGTGATAATCTCACCGCGGTAGGGACCCCCGGTCAGAACGACAGACACTTTCTGCTCCACCATGGAATAATATTCATGTTCCTGTGTTTCCGTTTCTTCTATTTTTAAAATTTGCGCCCTGTAGAAATGCTCTTCCTCCATAAATTCTTCTTCCATGTATCCTTCATAACCATAATCTTCTTCAACAGCAAGAACAGGCCGGGTCAGGAAGACAACAGCAAAAAATAGGATGATTAATACAAGCAGTTGTTTTTTCTGCATAGTACGCCTCCTGAAAATGAAATTGCGAAAAACGATTGTCGCAGGAATAATACTAGCTACCCGTGAAGATCTGAGTATAATAGTGGCACCCGTCGCTGCCGACAGCAATCCCGATGCCAACGCTGTTATAATTCCCATTGAGCATATTGGCCCGATGTGGCGGTGACCCGAGCAAAGAATTATGAGCTGCAGCTACGCTGCCGTTCGAATTCATGGCCAGGTTTTCACCTGCCGCCCGGTAGCTGACCCCGAACCAGCTCAGTATACTGCCCAGATCTCCATACACTGGCGAAACATGGCCAAAATAGTTGTTATCAACCATATCATTACTCTTGGCCCGGGCAACACGGGTCAATTTACTGGAATACTGCAAAGCGGATAACCCGGAATTTTTTCGTGCTTCGTTAAGCAAAGCGAACATCTGCTGCTCTTTGCTGCTCAGGCCGGTTGGAGAAGCAGCCACTTCCGAAGAAGGAGCAGTGACTGCCGGTTCCTGACCTTCGGTTGATTCATCCCGGGCAGTATCAGGTTCTTCGGGGCTTTCCTCAGGTTCGGGTTTAGATTCCGGTTCGGGTTCCGGTTCCGGCCTGACCTTTTCTCCCGGTTCTTCCCTGGCCTCTTTGTCGGCAACAAAAATTAAGGCCGGCCAATTCACAGTCTTTTCAACCGGCTCTTCAACACTGCCATCTTCCAGGATTTTTCCCCCAACGATTGAAGAGGAACAATCAACGGAACCATATTCCGTTATACAGGCAAGGACAAACAACAATCCCAAACAAACAGCGATAACAAAAACGGCTACCCCGATCTTTTTTCTGTTCATAAGTTTACTGCTCCTTACTATTCTGACCCAGTTCAAGGTGAATCTGAGGCAGATCGCGGTTGGTTATAATTCCCATCAGCGGTTCATCTTTCTCCCCGTTCTGGGTAATAAGTACCGCTTCCAGCTTGCGCCCTTTCTTCTGCCAGACATAAAAGAGATCGGGAATATCAAACAGCGGATTAGTCACCGGCACAATTTCATATTCCTTTTCATTGCCCACTATCTTAATGACATCCATAACTGAAGTTTTATCAATATCGAAAGAATCATCGGCCAGGCTGATCCCCATCCACTTAACAATCATGTTCGACGTAAGCAGGCCAACCAGTTTTCCCGCTTTGATAACCGGCGCCTGGGTAAATGAATGTTTGCTGAAAGCACGAACCGCTTTCGAAACTGGATCGGAAGCTTTCAGAGAAAGGACATCCTTTAAAAAAAGAGGCGCTACTTTGGGCGGTTCGAGAAGAAGAGTGGCAATATGTTCAATAGAGTGCACGACTTCGTCGTTCGGTTCGGCAATAATTTTTCCTCCCACCCGATCGTGAACGATCGCATTACGCAGTTCACTGTACTCTCTCAAATCAAAGCGGAACTTTTCGATCAGTGGATTAACCCGGGCACTTCTGTCAACGAGTTCAAAAAAACGGCGGTGATCCTTGATGTTGAGAATCCGTTCCATTTCATGTTCAATTGCTGAAAAAGCGTTTAGAAAACGCTCCGAATTACTTTGTTCAGTCATTTAATAACCTCCCTGCCCCTTTTAGACCACCTGATAATATTCAACTACCACCGGGTAATATCCTGCCCCTGGCTGCCTTCTTAGCTGAGGCTGACCAGATCCCGGTAGAAATCGACTATCTTGCCCAGCTTTTCCACCTGATACGCTTATCCACTCCATGGATACTGTGCAGTTTTTCAGCAGTCATGGCAACAGAAGGCATCTTCACCCTGGCGGCTCCCTGCCGAAGATACTGCTGCCCTATTTGAGACATAATCCAACATTTTTCCCAAGGGATCGTCCGCGGCAGAAACAGGACGACTACCCGTAAAATAATGAATGATGGTATACTATTACCCAAAATGTTTGGACTTAAACTCCTTGTATCATTTCAATCCTGCCGGCAATCAGGATCCTGTTTACTGTTTATGATATAGTTAAAAGGCGGCTATTTTTAACCGGGACAGAATGCCTTGTTCTATACTTGCCGCGCAAAGGAGGGACACGATGAAAGACTGTGTGTTTTGTCATCCCGAGAAATTAAATATTATTGCTGAAAATGACCTGGCCCTGGCCTTTCACGATGCCTGCCCGGTTAGCAGGGGGCACTGCCTGGTAATCCCCAAACGGCATGTGGAACAATATTTTGCCGCTACCGCGGAAGAACACGCCGCCATGGTCAGCTTGATTTTCAATGTCCGCCAGCAACTGGAGGAAAAATTTAGCCCCGACGGCTACAACATCGGTTCCAATATCGGGTTCGATGCCGGGCAGACCATATTCCATTTTCACATTCATATCATCCCGCGCTACCACGGTGATGTAGTCGATCCCCGCGGTGGGATCAGGAAAGTTATTCCCACCCGCAGTCACCATCGACAGTACAGGAAAGATTCCCCTCTTTCATTCGAAGAGCATACTCAAGAGCCGTGAGCATAAAAGTGTAGGCAACAGGATTATCAGCCAGTTTTTCTCGCTGTCTTTTTAAAACCATTTCGCCCTTATTCAGCAATTCATCATCTGGAAGTTGATACCCCAGGCGCAGCATGTTCATCGCCGTTACTGAAACTGCCGAAGGATGGGCCCCATCATAAGCTTCGGCAGTGGCCAGCAGATTAATCCTCACTTCATTAGTGGTACTGAACAGCAAAGTTCCATCCTGCTTATAATATTTTTGAACTACACAGGAAGTCAGCTGGTGAGCCCTATCCAGGTAATACTGTTTTCCTGTAGCCCGATACAGCTCAATCAAACCCCAGGTTAAAAATGCATAATCCTCGAGAAAAGCCTCCACCGCCACCTCTTCTTCCCGGTATCGTCTCATAAGAATCCCCCGCCTGTCGAGCATACGGCGGTAAATAAAATCAACAGCCTTTTCTGCGGCAGCAAGGTAGGCAGGTTCGTCAAGAAGGACAGACCCACGGGCAAGGGCGGCAATCATCAACCCGTTCCAGGCAGCAATGACCTTGTCATCCAGAAAAGGTTTCGTCCTGCGGCTGCGCGCCTCCCTCATGGTTTTACCGGCCCTGCTGAGGATCTCCCTTAGTTGGCCAACACCAACATCCCGCATCTCAGCGAATTGCTGATCATCATGAAGACGGTGTAAAATATTTTTCCCTGCCTCGAAATTACCTTTTTCGGTAACATCATAATAATCGGCAACAATGTTCCCCTCATTTTCTCCGAGCAGATTGAGCAGTTCAGCTCTTGTCCAGAGATAAAAGGTCCCTTCTTCCCCCTCGCTGTCAGCATCTTCAGCCGAATAAAATGCACCGGCTGGTGAAACAAGGATGGTTAAGACATACTGACAGATCTTTCGGGCAAAAGCAGACATCTCAGGCTCTCCTGAGGCATGATATGCTTCCATGGCCGCCAGCGCCGTCAGTGCCTGATCATAAAGCATTTTTTCAAAATGAGGAACCAGCCACCGGCGATCTACTGAATAGCGGTGTAAACCAAAACCAATCTGATCAAAGATGCCGCCGTTATACATTGCCTTAAGAGTATTTACCGTTATAGTCAGGGCTTCTTTACGCCCCGTTCTTTTCCAGTAGCGGAGCAAAAAAATAAGACGGTGTGGTGACGGAAATTTCGGCGCCTGGCCAAACCCTCCGTGATGGTGATCGTACATTTCTGCCAGTTGCTGATAAACCCTGTCAAGCAATTCATCAGAAGGCATGCCCTCCTCCCCTCTTTTTAACGTCTTTATTTCTCGCAGGGACTGCCGGCGCAGGAAATCAGCCAGTTCCCCGGCCGTTCTGGCAATGCGAGGGCGATCATTGTTCCACAGCTCATGTAATCGCGGCAAAAGCTCCATTAATCCTATCAGTCCGGGACGCGAATGTTTGGGCAAATAGGTGGCGGCAAAAAAGGGGGTTTTATCGGCTCCCATCACTATTGTCAACGGCCAACCACCCTGGCCGGTTAAGGCCTGACAGGCAGTCATATAAATCTGGTCGATATCGGGGCGCTCTTCGCGATCAACCTTGACGGATATATAATATTTGTTTAGCAGGGTCGCTATCTCCAAATCCTCAAAAGATTCCTTCTCCATTACATGGCACCAGTGACAGGTTGAATAACCAATACTTAAGAAGATCGGCTTATCCTCAACCTCAGCCATGTCAAAGGCTTCTTTCCCCCAGGGATACCAGTCAACCGGGTTATAAGCATGCTGAAGTAAATAAGGAGATTTTTCTTTGATCAGGCGGTTCGGTCCTTCTCTACAGTCTTTCTTCATTGGGCACTCCTTCTTAAATAGCAGAATGGGGAAAAGGAACTGTCACCTGAAGAATGATTCGATGATAAAGATTGCATACTTTACCTGATCCTTCTGCTGCCGGTTAAATAACCGAAAGCAGTAAAATACCGGCGATGGTCCCGAAAACCGCACCGAATGTACCTGCATGGCCACTTCCGGAATCCTGTGCTCCCGGGATAAGCTCGCCAAAAATTATATAAAGCATTGCTCCACCGGCAAACCCCAGGGCTAGAGAAAGCATTGCCGGAGATACCGTCCCCAGGCTGGAACCGATTAAAGCGCCCAGTCCCATGGGCAGTCCGGCCATGGCCGTGTAAAGCAAAACCCAGCGGGTACGCATGCCTCCCACACAAAGCGGGCAGGCCATGGCAATGCCTTCGGGTATGTTGTGGAGAGCAATGGTCAGGGCAAGGGTAAAACCGAGAGCGGGCGAAGCAACGTAACTGGCACCAATGGCAATGCCTTCGGGTAGATTGTGCATTGCGATACCCAGTCCGAGAATGGTCCCGGTACGAATAAAACGGGTCAGCTCTTCGGTTGTTTCAAAAAAATGAAAATGAGGCATTTTCAAATCGAGCAGTAGGATAAAGATGGTGCCCACGAGCAGACCGGTAAAAGCGGTTACAAAATTTCCCGCCTCCACTGCTTCGGGCAGCAAATCATTAAGAACGATAGCCAGCATTATCCCTCCGGCAAATCCAAGAATGAAACTGAGCATATTCTTTCCGGGATTTTTGACAAACAAGGCGATGATAGTCCCCGATCCCGTGCCAATTACCCCGGCTGCCAGCCCGATCAGCGATATTCTCAGAATATCGTTCATTATCTGCCCCCTTTCACGAAAGAAAAGATACGGCCATATTATATCCGGAAGCAGTGAATTTCGCAATCACATATATTAAGAAAAATTAATATATGTGCCACAGATCTGCCTGAACAACCCTGTAAAATAAAATTGTAAAGAAACTAAATCAAAGAAGGCTTAGACTGATGAAAAAAACACTGCTGACTGTAACAATGATTACAATTATTGTTCTGGCTCTCTCTTCAACCACTTTTGCTTTCGGCGGTTTTGAAGGTTGCGGGCAACGAGGAGACCGCCCCAGAGATTCCCTCAGTGAAGAAGAACAATCCCACTTTGAAAAGATCATTGAACAGTTTCAGAATAAAATGCTTGAACTAAGGGGAAAAATGCTTGATTTCCGTAAAAACGGAGATGACGAAGGAATTCAGGCAATGAGAGAAGAACGCTTTAAGCTGATGGAAGAAAAAAGAGCTGCAATCGGTGACGCTTTTCCTGAACTTGCCGAAAGGTCCCAAACTTTTGATAATGAGAAGGGCAACTGGTGCGGGAGAAATGGCGACGGTTTTAACCGGTAAGAAAGAATTCCTGCCAGCTGTGGGTACGGGAAATGTTAATTCCCGGACCTTTTCTTTCACTGGCAGTTATCACGCCCTGTTCCAATTCAAGCCGCTTTTGTTTACAATAAAAACAAAACAGACACCAGGGCAATGCCGGGACGGCAAAGGAGCACCATCATGTCGGAAAAGACAATCTGGATTGTTGACGACGAAACTAATATCCGGGAACTGATCAGGCGCTACCTGGAAAAGGAAGGCTACCAGGTACACCTCTTTGCTTCCGCAGAAGAACTTGAGCAGGCCCTGATCGGTGGAGTACCAGATATGTTTATCCTCGATATCATGCTTCCCGGCTCAGACGGTCTTACACTATGTCGTAAAATCAGGGAAACTTACGATCTTCCCATAATTTTCGTCTCCGCCCGGGGCGAAGAATTTGATCGCGTTCTAGGACTGGAGCTGGGCGGAGACGACTACCTGTCCAAACCGTTCAGCCCCCGGGAACTGGTTGTCCGGATAACCAATATTTTTAAACGTTACCACCCACCCGCAGGGGAGCCGCACAATCTGAGCTTAAAAAATATGACTTTATACCCTGAACAACGAAAGATCACTATTAACAGTGAAGAAACCTCTTTTACGGGGAAGGAATATGAACTGCTCTACATGCTTGTTTCTTCTCCAAACCGTCCTTTCAGCCGAAAACAACTTTTAGATCAGATCTGGGGTTATGATTTCGAAGGCGAAGAACGGGCAGTTGATGACGCTGTAAAAAGAATTCGTAAAAAAATGCGCCAGAAAGGAGCCCTGCCGCAGCTGACCACAGTGTGGGGTTACGGGTACAAGCTTGATGTTTAAACGTATTTTCACCGGTTATCTGGCTGTTCTGCTTATCTCACTTGCCGCCTTGACCCTCACCTTCAGCTTAACCGTGCGCCATTATTTGATCAATGACACTATCGACAGCCTGACCAGGGTAGCGGAAAGTCTCGCCCTCAATTCCGGCAGTACCGGCATGCACGGGGGAGGCCACATGCGCGGAGTTTATTTCGGTCTGGCCAATCGCATCGCCTATGCCGATTATCTTCTGTTTCTCGAAGATGGCACCATTGTGGAGAGCAGTGATGTAGAGACCTATCCTCCGGGCAACATCCTTGAAAACGAACCTTTAGCAGCACTGTCATCAGAACTGGACAGGGAAAAACACCTGGTGGAAAAAGACCTGGTCGCCGTCTCTATTCCTGCAGTGATCAGCAACCAGGAAGGGGGCCTGATCCTCTATTCCCGTCTGGACCTGCTGACCCAGCTTAACCGCAGCCTGCTCGGTTTTTTAGCTTTGGCCCTGATTGCCGGCACGGCTGTATCCGTCCTGGCAGGGGCACTCATCACCAGGGTGATCGTCAATCCTCTGCAGAAGCTGAAAGATAAAGCTTCCGCCCTGGCCCGACGGGATTTCGGAGGCAGGGTAACCCTGAAAACCGGCGATGAACTTGAAGAACTGGCCGATACCATCAACGAAATGGCCGGGAAACTGGCCGAATACGATAGTGCTCAGAAAGATTTTTTTCAGAAAGCATCGCATGAGCTAAAAACGCCGTTGATGTCAATCCAGGGCTACGCCGAGGCAATTAAAGATGGCACCATTCCCCCGGCAGAAAAAACCCAGGCCCTGGATATAATTATCAAGGAAAGCGGTAGAATGAAAACACTGGTAGAACAATTTATTTACCTGTCCAAAATGGAACGGGTGAAAGAGACCTATACTTTTGAAGAGGTATATCTTAACGACGCTGTTAGGGAAGCAGTTTATGCTCTGCAGAACCTGGCCCGGGAAAAAAATATTGAAATCGAAACAGTAAACGGCATCGGGGGAACAGTGCAGGGCGATCCGGAAAAAATACACCGCCTTCTGCTCAACATAATCGGCAATGCTCTACGTTATGCAAACCATTCAATATGGATTAAAACTGAACAAGGCCGCATTGATATCGCCGATGACGGCCCGGGTTTTGAGAAGGGCGAACCTGTAAAGGCTTTTGAACCATTTTACCGGGGCAAAAACGGCGGCAGCGGTCTCGGCCTGGCCATATCACGGGCTATAGTCGAAAAACACGACGGATCAATCACTCTCGGCAACAAGCCGCAGAGTGGGGCAGTAGTAACCATTTCTTTTCCTCTTTCGAAAACCTGAACAATTTATTCGGCAGTTAAACCCTGCTGTTCATATTCCTGTCCTGCAATACGGTAAAGGACCTTTTTCAAAAGAGGCAACAGCTTAGAATCAAACTGCACACCGCTGCAACGATCCAGTTCTTCGAGTGCTTCTTCTTTGCTGTAGAGGCAGGCATAAGAACGGGGATAGAGGCCGTGGAGATAACCATTCCCGTCCCAGTTTTCGCGCAGATACAGGATCATGCCGGCAATACCGGCCAGGCCTGTCGCTGAAAACATATTTTTCAACTTTTTCTTTACCACCAGGAATAGCTATTTCATAAAGATTTTTTCGGCGATCTTTAAGGCAGGTTACTATCCCGGTTATAAGGTTGCAGTGCAAAATCTTTAGATCAACCTTATTGATAACATTGGTTTCAACAGTGACCCTGTATTTCATGGTTTGCATATTAAAAATCGGCCATTTGAAGGTCGGGGAATAAACGTTTTTGTAATTTCCCACTTAAAAACACTACACCCCTGCTTCATCAGCCGTTATTTTTTTTATAGTGATTTTTACCCGGATTATAATTACTTGTCCTTTGGCCCGGCCGGATAAACAGGGCCGGGATTGTATTCAACACTCGGGCGGGCTGTGCGAGGTTGCGGGAACATGCTCATCAGGCTATATATTTCCTCGGGTACGTCCGTGTTAACATTAATCCCTAGTTCGGCAATCTGCTGGACATCGATGGGATAATCATGCGTCCATGTACCCTGGGTCAACTTCTCGGCTGTTTGTTCAGCCGTTTCTTCATCCACATGTTTGAGGAGCAGGTTTTTGGCGGTAATCTTAACCTGGCGCAGGGCTTTTTCGGCAACATCGGCCAGGATCACAGTCTGATCATCAATCTCCTTGATCGGTTTTCGCTCCAGGACCCGAATCAGAGAAGCAGCCGGATACTGTCCCAGCTGTGGATCAAGAGGTCCGAGAACGGCATTCTCATCCATGACGAGCTCATCGGCAGCCAGGGCAACCATTGTCCCACCGGACATGGCATAATGTGGAACAAATACAGTTACCTTGCCGGGATGACGCAGCAGCGCTTCGGCAATCTGCTCCGAAGCCAGGACTAAACCACCGGGAGTATGGAGAATAAGATCAATGGGCACATTTTTATCTGTGAGCCTGATCGCTGTCAGGACCTGTTCAGAGTCTTCGATATTGATATAGCGGGTCAGGGGAATACCGAGCAGATTCACCGCTTCCTGGCGGTGGATAAGGGTAATGACCCTGCTGCTCCGTTTTTTTTCCATTTCCACCATCTTACGGGTCCTGGAGGCCCGTAGTATCTGTTGCTGCAAGTACGGCGTCAGCATAGTCAGGATTAAAAATATCCAAAATACCTGGGAGAGTATTTCCATTTCTATTAACCTCCTTGCTCTAATCGGTCTAAAATTCTCCGGGCGGGACTAACAGTAATCACGCCAGCACTCCCAGAAGGGATCGGCACGGTAATTACGCTTGGGGCGCAGGATTAATATCAGCACCAGGCCAAGTAGAAAACCACCGACATGGGCCCACCAGGCTACCCCCGGGACAGCAGAAAAACCGCTGATAAACTGGAGTACTATCCAGTAACCGAGGTAAATAGGAGCCGGCAACCAGAAAAAGAAAAAGATAAATGGCGGAATGATAGTCAGGACCCGGGCCCTGGGAAACAAGATCAGATAAGCACCAAGAATGCCGGAAACGGCTCCCGAGGCACCAATCATGGGAACCATACTCTCCGGCAGGGCAAAGCCCTGAAGCAAAGCCGCCGCCACTCCCGAAAGCAAATAAAGCAGCATAAAACGCCCCAAACCGAGGCGACCTTCCACAGCCGGTCCGAATACCCAGAGAAACCAGAGGTTGCTCATCAAATGCAGGAGGGATCCGTGTACAAACATACTTGTAAAAATGGTGAAAACTTGACCGGCCGGATCTTTGAAAAATGAGGCAGGGATAAATCCGTAATCATAAAAGATCACTTCATAACTGGTAATGCCAAGGGAAAGCTGGTATAAGTAAGCCAGTCCGGTAACGATCAACAGGCCAAAGGTGGCAATTTTAGCGCCGTGATAGGTAATTGTATCGCGCAGCGGGAACAACGGACTGCCACACTCCTTCAGCAAGATTTCAGACAGGACATTTTTTATTATACCATTGATCGGGGCAGCGGGAATAAATTGTTATCTTCCTTATTCCCGAGCCCGACTGCCATTTTACCAGTGGATGGACAGGTATTTCAGTTGCCTTGTGATAAAAAAATTACGCAGAAGATGATATAATCAATTTATGTTTCTTCAGGACCTGCCAGATTTTATATTGCTTTTTGGCCTGGGATTGATCGGCTGATACATTCATCGCTACAACGCCTTCAACATCTCCATAATTCATCTCTGCCAGCTGCTGACTATAAATATTTTGATCCCCATTGTTTTTCTGTTTTAATGCGCAGTAGTTTCTTCCACAGGGACAAGCGGAAAACAGGTGGCCGAAGAACCGTTGTTTCTAAAAATAAAACAAAGATGCATCCGGGGAAATCATTAAAAAGGGCTTTTCCGACAACCGGAAAAGCCCCGCCTTTATTCGTTAACTTTTAAAGAATCAGATTTTTTCAATACTTATTGCACATACCTTCGTTTCCGGGATTTTGGATACCGGATCGAGGGCGGCACTGGTCAGCAAATTGGTAGGGCACTCAGCAAAGTGAAAGCTGAGAGAAGCCACCCCCAGATGGGTGTGGTCTGTTACCTTCGCCTTTACTTTAATTGTTCCTCGCCTCGACTTGACTTCCACCAGATCTCCGTCCGCAATATCAAGTTCTTTAGCATCAACCGGATTGATCAAGATATGCTCATCGCCGCTTAATTCATCGAGTCCCGCGGCATAACGGGTTACCGTGCTGTGAAACTGAAAGAGGTTTCGCTCGGTGGTTAAAACGATGGGGTACTCGGAATCACAGGTTTCTGCCGAAGGCCTGAAAACCAGGGGAACCAGCTTCCCCCTCCCGCTGGGAGTGGCGAATTTTTCAGCATGTAGATATTTTGTCCCTGGATGATCCTTCGACGGGCAGGGCCACTGAATGCCCTTTTCGGCGATCCGTTCATATGTTAGACCTGCATAACTGGGGGTCAGAGCAGTCAGCTCGTCGAATATTTCCTCGGCGCTGTTGTAAGCAAAACCTTCGGCGCCCATTTCGTTGGCAATGGCACTTGTAATCCACCAGTCCGGTCTCGCTTCACCAATTGGATTGATCACCTGGCGTACGCGCTGGACCCTTCTTTCAGTATTAACAAATGTCCCGTTCTTTTCAGCAAAGGAAGTAGCCGGCAGGACCACGTCAGCCAGGACTGCCGTTTCGTTGAGAAAAATGTCCTGCGCTACAAAGAATTCCAGTTTATGCATCGCTTCACGAGCATTAGAAGCATTCGCTTCCGATAATATTGGATTTTCACCGGCCAGGTAAATAGCTTTGATTTTCCCTTCGTGGACGGCGTCAAATATTTCCGTGTGGGTAATACCGGGTGTCCCACTTAAAGAAACGCCCCAGGCCCCCTCAAACTTGCGCCGTGCTTCCTCATTGTCCACCTTCTGGTAACCGGTAAAGACATTGGGAAGCGACCCCATGTCGCAGGCTCCCTGGACATTATTCTGTCCGCGCAGGGGATTAACCCCTGTTGACGGTTTGCCCATATTGCCGGTAATCAGAGCCAGATTGCTGGTAGCCAGCACATTATCAGTGCCATGGGAATGCTGGGTTATTCCCATGGCGTAAAGAATGGAAGCCGGACTATTTTCCGCATACATCCTGGCTGCTTTAACAATTAGGTCCCAGTCCAACCCGGTTTTTTCGCTGACAAATTGCGGGGTGAATTCTGCCAGCGATTCCTTGAACTGTTCAAAATTCTCACAGCGTTTTTCAATAAACTCAGCGTCATGAAGATTTTCTTCGATGATCACCCGGACCATACCCATCAGAAGGGCCACATCACTACCCGGATTAAGAGGCAGGTGCAGATCAGCAAACTGGCAGAGCTGAATATCCTGCGGATTGATCACGATCAGTTTAGCCCCTTTCCTCACCGCTCTTTTGACGCGATAACCGATAACGGGGTGAGCATCGGTAGTGCTGGTCCCAACAGCCAGAATGCAAGCTGCATCTTCAATTTCAGCGATTGAGTTAGTCATCGCTCCGCTCCCCAGTGAGTTGGCCAGACCGGCCACAGTGGGAGCGTGTCAGAGACGGGCACAGTGATCGATGTTGTTTGTCTCCATCACCGCCCGGGTAAATTTTTGTATCACATAATTGTCTTCATTGGTACACTTGGCCGAAGCAATAGCCGCAAATTGCTCACCCTTGTATTGAGAAAGCTTTTCGGCCACCAGGGAAAGAGCTTCTTCCCAGCTCGCTTCAACCAGTTCACCGTTTTTACGAATCAGCGGAGTAGTCAGGCGGTCGGGATGATTAACAAAGCTCAAACCGAAACGCCCCTTTACACAAAGAGAACCCTCGTTGGCCGGATTGTCCGGAGCAGCCCGTGAGCTAACTATTTTCTCCCCGCGGGCTCCAACCATTATCCCGCAGCCGCAGCCGCAGAAAGGGCAAACAGTTTCCACTTCGTAGGTCGGTTCAACAGCATCTTTGGGAACCAGGGCTCCCACGGGACAGCGAGCCACACATTCACCGCAGGAAACACAGGTGGAATTAAGAATCGGTTTGTCTCCGAGAACTGCAATTTTGGTCTTGATTCCGCGGTAGGCAAAATCTATGCAGCCATCACCCTGTATTTCATCGCAGGTACGAACGCATATACCACAGAGGATACATTTGTTCATGTTGCGCAGAAAATAAGGGTTGGAATCGTCTATGGGGTCATCCAGGGGCGGTTTGCGCATCATCGCCAGCCTTTCCTCATCCACCCCGATAAAACGGGTGACCTCCTGCAGCTGGCACCTGCCGTTCATGGGACATTCCTGGCAGTTGTAATCATGATTGGTAATCAGCAATTCCAGATTTGCCCGGCGGATTGACTCCAGCTCCTCGGTGGAAGTATGAACAATCATCCCTTCTTCAACCGGGGTCATACAGGAAACAGTTGGTTTACGTCCTTCGATCTCTACCAGGCAAACCCGGCAGACACCGACCGGTTTAAGATCGGGGTGATCACACAAATGGGGAATGTAAATATCGTTAGCCAGGGCAGCCCTTAAAACTGAAGTTCCCGGAGCAGCTTTTATTTCTCTCCCATCAATTGTTAATGTAATTAACTCTGACATTTGGATCCCTCCTCGCTTGCTTCAGCCTTTTCTGCAGCTTTGATCCCTTCAGAAACAACGGATACTGCGCTCACCTTTTTCGGGCAGGCTTCCAAACAGGCCCCGCATTTTATGCACTTTTCCTGGTCAATGACATGCGGTTCTTTCTTCTCACCTCTGATTGCCCCAACCGGGCAAGCCTTTGCACAAAGCCTGCAACCAATACATTTTTCGGGATCAATGCGATACTTCAGCAGCGCCCGGCAAACCAGGGATGGGCATCTTTTTTCAATAACATGGGCTTCATATTCGTCCCGGAAATACCGCAGCGTGCTCAAAACAGGGTTGGGAGCGGTCTGCCCCAGCCCACACATGGATCCTTTTTTAACAGCCACTGCCAGTTCTTCAAGGAGATCAATATCCTCAGGTTTCCCACGCCCCTCGGTGATATCCACCAGTATTTTATACATCTGGGTCATGCCAAGCCGGCAGGGTATGCACTGGCCGCAAGATTCTTTCTGGGTAAAGCTCAAGAAATAACGGGCCAGGTCAACCATGCAGGTCCGTTCATCCATAACCACGAGACCACCCGATCCCATAATGGCCCCGGCGGCATTGAGCGAATCATAATCGACAGGCAGGTCGAGATGTTCTTCGGGTATGCAGCCTCCCGAAGGACCACCCGCCTGAACGGCTTTAAATTTTTGTCCTTCTTTTATACCCCCGCCAACATCATAAATAATTTCCCTGATGGTCGTGCCCATGGGCACTTCACAGAGACCGGTGTTACGAATTTTTCCGGCGAGAGCAAAAACCTTTGTCCCCCTGCTGCCCTCGGTTCCAACTGAAGTAAATTCAGCCACTCCACCTTCTTTAAGGATCAGCGGTATGTTGGCAAATGTTTCTACATTATTGATGCAGGTCGGCTTGCCCCACAGGCCTTCTACAGCAGGAAAAGGCGGGCGGTGCCTGGGCACCCCGCGTCGGCCTTCAATGGAAGCAAGAAGAGCTGTTTCTTCGCCACAAACAAAAGCTCCTGCGCCTTCCTTTATTTTAATCCTGAGGTTATGGCCCGAGTTCAGGATATTTTCACCGAGGAGGCCGTACTCCTCAGCCTGGCTGATGGCTTTACGCAACCTTTTTATAGCCAGGGGATATTCGGCGCGGCAGTAAATATAAGCGGAATCGGCACCGATCGCTTTGCTGCAGCAAATCATCCCTTCGATAACCGCATGGGGGTCACCCTCAAGGATACTGCGATCCATGAATGCGCCCGGATCTCCCTCGTCTGCATTGCATACTATATATTTTTTGTCTCCAGGGCTGCTGAGGGCAAACTGCCATTTCATGCCTGTGGGGAATCCGGCTCCGCCTCTCCCCCGCAGTTTCGATTCTTTGACCTCAGCACAGATGTCGGCCGGCTCCATTTCCAGGATCCTGGAAAGAGCCCGATAACCGCCGCGCATAATATATTCGTCTATGTTTTCCGGATCGATAATCCCGCTGTTACGCAGGACATTGAATTTTTGCTTGGCATAAAAAGGTATCGTGTCGTAAAAAGTAGCCGGCTTGTCTACATCCGGCCCGTCATAGAGCAGTCTCTCGACAACCTCACCGCCGACCAGGTGTTTTTCAACCAACTCGGCCATATCTTCCGGCTTAAGCCGGCAGTAAAATATTTCGTCCGGGTAAACAACAATTATGGGGCCTGCTTCACAGAATCCCACGCACCCCCCCATAACGAGACGATATTGATCCCTGATCCCTCTTTTTTCAAGTTCCTCAACCAGAGCTTCATGAACCTTGTTTGCTCCCGAAGCGATACAACCTGTTGCACCGCAAATCATCAGGTGCTTTCGAAAAGACATTATTCCACCTCCATTGGAACTGCTTGTTCAGTAATCTATCTTTATCAGCAAATTACGAATTTGTCATTTAAAGCTACTTTATCAACGATGGCCTTCCTCTTGGCCCTGCAGGTTTCATCATCATGACAAAGCGGCCCTTCAAGGCAACAGCGGATAAAGTCTTTACAGGGGTTTTCTTTTGTGTGGGTGCACTTTTCACAGCAGTGATCGATAAACCTTTCCATCATAATCCCTCCCATCTTTATTCATAACTGTCGAGAATACCTTTGATCTTGTCCGGTACCAACCTGCCGTGGGGATTGTCGTTAATCATCATCACCGGTGCCAGGGCACAGGCACCAATGCAGGCTACCTCTTCCAGGGTAAACTTCAAATCATCAGTGGTATCACCACTCTCTACATTGAGAAAATCTTCGATACGTTCTGAAATCTTGTCACTGCCCTGAATATGACAGGCCGTACCTTTACAAACCCGAATAATATATTTGCCCCGTGGTTTCATCTTAAACTGGGCATAAAAGGTCGCTGCTCCAAACACTTTACTTTCAGGGACCCTGACGAAATGGGCAATTTTTCCCATCGCTTCTTCGGGTAGATAGCCAATTTCCTTCTGCACATCCTGCAGGACAGCTATCAGTTCGCTTCTTTCTCCTTTATAGGAGGCAAAAACTTTATTCAGCTGTTCTTCCACCAGATCACTTCCTTTAGAAATAGTTGTAACGATATTCAGCAGCTAAACACGAAAAAAAATATAATCCTGCGGAAAAATAAAAATGGACCTTAAAACATTCGCTTCATTGATCAGCGAATCCTGCCATGGTAACCTAATTTTAACGGAAGATAAAAAGACACAATTAAAATTATTGTCTGTATTTACTAACAATATTTTTCTTTTACTACTATCTTTTTTTAAATGTCAATTGCCACCCGGCCGTATATCTTCCGGTAACCGCCAGGTCTTTAATCCACAGGGTGAATCAGATCGGTGTGCGGCATAATTTGATCACTAAAGATTATCAGTTCCCGTACGTCTACAGCAAGTCCCCTGGTTTCATCGTCAACGCTGTTCCGCAAAGTGGCGAATACAATGCCGACCACCTTTCCATCTTCGTTAAAGAGGGGGCTCCCGCTGCTTCCCGGGTAGATCAAGGCTTCGATTACAATGTTCGGGAAATCCCGGCCAGGTTGGGAGCGATAACTGCTCAACACCGCCTTGTTGGCCACCCTGGCATACTGGAGGGGATTCCCGATCACCAGCAGCTCTTCTCCCAGAACTGGCAGTTCTTCAGCAATTTCAACTGAGGGGAGATCCCCGGCATCAAGCTCTATGAGGGCGAGGTCAACATAATTAGAAAGATGCCACCGACTGGCAGTGAAAGTCCCCCTCCCTGGAAAAGAAACCCTCACACTCACAGCGTCTTCCAACAGGTGGCGGTTAGTAACAACCAGTCCCGCCGGGGCAATATTAAAACCACTGCCGCGCAGCTGCCGGCGGTTGCCGGAATATAGATCAACATAGATCTGTACTACTGCAGGACGTACTTCCTGCACCAGGGGATCGTCAGATAGCTGCCAGGATTCTCGAAGAAAGGTAAAAACAGGGGCACTAAAAACGACGAGCCGGGAACCGATTACCGTAAAAAGAAAAATCAAGGCTAAAAAAAGGGCGGAAAGACCCAGTAAAAATCTACGTCTTTTTAGCCGTTCAGGATAATCACGGTCCCATTCTGCCTGATCATTTTCATAGCGGCGGTTAATTTCTTCTTTCAGCCTGCGGTCATAATCTTCATCTCCACTGGAGGTGATCGCTGCTCCCTCCCCTGTTCCGGCAATCCGGCGACCCGAACATTTTCTGCCGAAGGACAGAAGAAGTCCTTTCGACAAACCGGGATTCCAGGTTTATCCACCCAGACAGAGAGTGGACCCGGAGGCCTCTCTAACTTTCACCGGGCCAGCATTTTAAGTTTTTCCACCTGTTCTTCCTGTCCCAGGACAATGAGGGCATCGTTTGCCTGGAGAGTACAATCTGGACCAGGGTTAATTCTTGTCTCATCGCTACTGCGCTTGACCGCCATGACAATCAAGCCGGTCTGTTCGGGAATACGGGCTTCAGCCAGACTGATCCCGTCGAGGACGGAACCTTTGCCAATTGATACTTCTTCCAGATCAATAGTCATTCCCCCGGCGCGAGTGATTACATCAAGGAACGAAACCACTGCCGGGCGGAGAACCAGGGAAGCCATTCGCACCCCCCCGATTTCATTAGGTGAAACCGTTTTATTCGCTCCTGCTTTGATCAGTTTAAGATTCGCCTTGTCGTCAATGGCCCGAGAAACAATGAAGAGATCGGGATTGAGCTCCCGGGCGGTCAGGACGGTAAAAACGTTGTCAGCATCGTTGGATAAGCAGCAGAGCAATCCTGTTGCCCTATCAATCCCCACTTTCAGTAGATCTTCTTCAACAGTGGCATCGCCAAGAATGGCCAGGCTGCCCTGCTCGACGATCTGCTCCACCTTTACCGGGTCCATTTCAAGCACCACAAAGGGCACTTTTCTTTTCTTGAACTGATTAACAATGTAATGACCGGTCTCCCCGGCACCACAAATAATATAATGAGCTTTCAGCTTAGAAACATTTTTTTCCATCATTCTCCTCCGCAGAATAAATCTAAATTCGCCTTCAATTACAAAAGAGGTAAACACAGTTACAGCAAAAGCAGCTATAAAAAGCCCCGTAATAATTAAAAGTATGGTAAATATTTTGCCCGAGGCACTCAGATAGTGAACCTCGCGAAAACCGACCGTAGAAATGGTTATAACTGTCATATAAAGTGCATCCAAAAAGGCCATTCCTTCAACAATCATATATCCCAAAGTCCCACCAAATAATAAGACAAAGAGTAACAGGAACATTAATAAGACTTTATTCTGTGCTTTCAACTTTTCGCAACACCTCCGGGGACATCAAATGCTTTTTCATTTTTATCTCTTATCCGTCCTTTTTGGGGAATGGTAATTCAAAATAATTAATTACACTAAATCGTTGTCCCAGGCCGGCCGCGGAAGTATAATAATGGCAGGGAACTGTTAACCGGTTACAGTAAAAAATAGTTGGCATGAGCCGGAAGGAGTGAGTAACCGGACAGGATTGCCGCTCCGGATCCCGCTATGAGAAGCAGACCCGAAAACCGAAAAATACCGGACAGCCGGAAAGTGTTGGAAAATAAAATCCATCGCGCTCTGGTTGAAGCCAGGACTGCTCTCCACAGGGGTGACGAACAAAGCGCCCGAAAAATTGCCCGCCGGATTATGAAAAAAGCTGCTTCCTCCGCATACGAAGCAAACAAACAGGGTAGCTTTAACTGGGTCATCAAAGCCCTGGAACCAATTGACGAGTTATTTTTACCCGACGACTCGGAAGATAGTAATCATTGAGTGACCATAAAACGGCCGCAGATCACTGCAAATAAAACTGCTTAACTTTGCTGCAACTGATTCAAAAAATAAAATTTAATCAAGGTTTACTTAGACATTGGCGGGTTAAATCCTGCCCCAGTATTTTTTTTAAAAGAGATGTTGTCAGCAGTATTGAATTATGATAGTATTATACCTAACCAGTATAGTTATAATTATTTGATTGATCGGTAGGTGGTTAAGTGAGAGAAAATGAGCTGCCGGGGGAAAGGGCTTTGCTAAAGAGTTTGGCTGATTACTAAAAGAACTCCGTGATCAGCCGGGAAGTGGTAAAAAAGGAATGCGGAACAGTGACAATATTTGCTTTCGATCAAGGTCAGGGATTGAGCGAACATACCGCTCCGTTTGACGCTCTTGTCTGTGTCCTGGACGGGACTGCGGAAGTAATAATTAATGGAAAGATAAACCAGATGAAGGAAGGCGAAGCGATCATCATGCCTGCCAACGAACCGCACGCCCTGAAAGCAAATTAGCGCTTCAATATGATGCTGGTTATGATTCAGTCTTAAAATAAAAGGAGGCCTGTAAATGTCTTTCAAAATTAACGACTGTGTGACGTGGGTCGGTAAGATTGATTGGGAACTGCGGAAATTTCACGGGGAAGAACTGAGCACTCACCGGGGCAGTTCTTACAATTCCTTTTTGGTGAGGGGAAATAATAAAACCGCTTTGATCGACACGGTCTGGAATCCCTTTGCCGGAGAATTTATCGAAAACCTGAAAAAAGAAATTGACCTGGAAGAAATAGATTACATCATAGCCAATCACGCTGAAAGTGATCACAGTGGGGCCCTTCCGGAGCTGCTGCGGGAAATTCCGGACACCCCGGTTTATTGCACCAGAGCCGGGGTTAAATCGCTCAGCGGGCATTATCACGAAGACTGGAATTTCAAACCGGTTAAAACAGGAGACAAGCTGGAACTGGGAGGCAAAGAGTTGATCTTCATCGAGGCAAAACTCTTGCACTGGCCGGACAGCATGTTCTGCTATTTAACTGAAGACGCCATATTATTCCCCAATGACGCCTTCGGGCAGCATTATGCTTCGGAACTGATGTACAATGACCTGGTTGATCAAGGTGAGCTGTACGACGAAGCAATTAAATATTACGCCAACATCCTTACTCCCTTCAGCAAGCTTGTTGCCTCCAAGATCAAAGAAATCCTGGAATTGAATCTTCCGGTAAAAATGATCTGTCCCAGCCACGGTGTAATCTGGCGCCAGGATCCTCTGCAGATTGTCAACAAATACGCTGAATGGGCCGACGCCTACCAGGAAGACCATGTCACCATTATTTACGATACTATGTGGGATGGCACCCGCAGGACAGCCGAGGCCATCGCCGCCGGTATCAAGGATGTTAACGATTCAATTAATATCAAGTTATACAATGCCGCCCGTTCCGACAACAACGATATAATAACTGAAATATTTAAATCAAAAGCCATGATTGTCGGTTCACCGACCATAAACAAGGGAATTCTTCACTCCATCGCCGCCCTGCTGGAAGTGGTGAAAGGTTTGAGTTTCCAGGAGAAAAAAGGAGCCGCCTTCGGCTGCTACGGGTGGAGCGGCGAATCGGTTAAACTGCTTAACGGTATGCTGGAAGAAGCCGGCTTTAAGCTGATCAACGAGGAAGGCCTGCGGCTGCTGTGGAATCCGGATCAGGAAGCGCTTAAATCTGCCAAAGATTACGGAAGTGAAATAGGAACTGCCCTTGTTTAGCCTGCCACACGTCAAATGGAGCAACAGAAAAAATAAATCAAATAAGTAAGCCTGATCGTGAAAAAGCTGAATAAATAAAACTTCGGTTTCCATAATCAATAGAAATATATTGTGATTCTTCATTGCCCTGATTAAACCTCAGGGCTAAACTCTTTTTATTGCATCCTGAAACTCCACAGTGATTTTCTGCCGGTGATTAAATGTTCAATTATCAGCAACTGCCCCAGCAGCTTTCACAAAACTCTGTTAATATTTCCTAACCCATCAACCTGAACAGGTAAAAAACCACCGCGGCAATAACCAGGACCAGGACCATACGAACAACGAGGACAATCATTTTTTTATTACTTCTTTTTTGACCATTTTCTACCACACGTGGCAACTTTAGTTCTTTTTCAGCACTGTCATTAGCGGAAGCGAGAACAACCCCTTTCCCCTGCGCTCTGTCTTCGGTAACCTGTTCTCTTGTCATTACCCGATAGATAGAAGGAATGACCAATAAAAGTAAAAGGGTTCCGGTAATCTGTCCTCCAATTACGGTAATAGCCATTGGCGCCTGCAGCTGAGCGCCTTCACCGATACCCATGGCCAGGGGAAAAAGCCCCAGCACCGTGGTAGCTGTAGTCATCAGAATGGGACGAAGCCTCGCGGAGGCTCCTTCAATTATTGCCTTTTCCAGGGGCAAACCGTATACACGCCTCTGCTGGTTGATGAAGTCGACCATGATAATACCATCGTTAACAAGAATTCCCGAGAGAACAACAATGCCGATCAAAGCGGGAACACTGATTGAATTTCCGGTGATAATCAGCCCGAATATAACGCCGATATAGGCCAGCGGCAGGCTGCAAATAATAATAAAGGGATGCAGCAGCGACTCAAACTGGGCAGCCATCACCAGGTAAACCAGCAGGGCAGCCACGACCAGGACCAGCTGCAGCTCCGAGAGCACGTCGTCCATGAGGGTGGAACTGCCGGCTGCTTTGATTTCATAACCCGGCGGCAGAGCCAGGTCATCAAGGATCTCCATTGCTTCGTTTGTCGCTGCGCCCAGATCAATTTCTGAATACTGGATTTCGATCTGACCGACTATTTGCTGATCCTGCCGGGGAATGCTGAGAGGCCCGTAATCTTCCGTAAGTTCAGCTATTTCATCAAGATGCAGGTACTCTCCCGAAGGGGAATAAAATCCAATCTGCCCGAGATCTTCAAGCGTCTCGAAAGTGTCCTGACGATAACCCAGCACCACGTTTAGAATACCCTGATCTGTTTCAATCCGGCTGACCGGTATACCTTCCAGGGCTTCACGTACCATTGCAGCTACCTGAAACTGGGTAACCCCTTTCTGCAATGCTTCTCCCTGATCAAGGGTGATGTGAACTTCAGGGCGATTCTCTTCCATTGACGAACGAACATCGGTAAAATAAGGATGCCCGGCGAGCAGCTGGACTGCATTACGAGTTATGTCTGTAACAGTATTCAGATCACTTCCGCTGACCACCAGTTCAAGCTGAACATCAAATCCGGCTGTATCAAGGAGCGATTCACGAGCAAATGCCGCCTCCACTCCCGCAGGCAGGACCGCCTCCACTTCTTTTCTGATCTCGTCGATTAGATTGTCCATTTCCTCTATGTAAGCAGGGTCAACTTCAGCCCTTAAATTAGCTTCGTTGGAAACGCCCCTTTCAGAGGCAACTCCCATAAACTGTGCCCCACCGACCCGGCTTGAGAAAGAACTTATTTCTTCACGGTCATCCAGAATGGATTCAATTTCTGTCAAATAAGAATCAGTTACCGGGAGAATAGTACCCGGAGGCATGGTTATGTCAATTGTAAAAGACGATTCATCGGGTGAGGGGAAAAGATCGGTTCCCAGGGTACTATAACCAACCACTCCCAGGCCTACGAGTAAAAGAGCCAGAATAATTATCACCCAGGGATGGCTGACAGCAAAGGAAAGCATATTGCGATAATCAGACAGGCGATGTGGTTTCGTAGTTAGCTTATCCTGTTTCCTGCCTGATTGAAGTGAGCGTGAAGCGAGCAGCGGTATAACAGTCAGGGCTACCAGGAGAGAAGCCAGGATCGCACAGGCAACAGTCAAAGCAAACTCCCAGAAGAGCTGGCCGGCAAGTCCGCTGAGGAAAACAACGGGGAAAAAGACACTGATGGTAGTCAAAGTAGAAGCGGTTACCGCTCCAGCGACCTCGCGGGCTCCGCTGACGGCGGCTTCGTTAGGCGATTCGCCCAGCTGGTAGTGGCGATAAATATTTTCACTGACCACAATGGCATTGTCAACCAGCATACCCGCAGCCAGGGCCAACCCACCCAGGGTCATCAGGTTAATGGTCAAATCGGTGAAATAAAGCAGGGTAAAGGTGGCAATAATTGCTGTAGGGATGCTTAAGCCGATAAACATGGTGGTCCGCCAGTTCTTAAGAAAAATGATCAGCACCAGAACAGCCAGAACAGCTCCCCCTGCCAGAGCCCAGGCCAGATCGGCAAGAGCTCTTTCGATCTCTTCTGCCTGGTCGAAAATTGTGTTGAAAACAACGGGTGACGATTCGATAGCACTTTCTTCAGCAAGCGTTTCCAGTTCCTGCCTGACCCGACGGGCCACCAGGACGGTATTGGCATCTCCCTCTTTCTGGATTGCCAGGCTGATGCTGGGTTGGCGGTTAAAGCGAGTGATGGTAGTAGGATTATAAGTATCCTGCTTTACTTCAGCAACAGTTGCAAGGGTAACAGGAGTAACAGGAAAATCATCATCGAACTCCATGCCGCCCATTGAAGTTTCTCCATAACCCATAGAGTTGAGAACCATAGCCGTAGCCATGTCGTTCAAGCCTTCCTCGAGCATCCTTGAAGCGCCGCTGATATTGCTGTTAATCCCTTGCTGCAGACTGTTCAGCCAGGCTTCATAATCGGGTATGGAGATAATCGGCTGATTGCGAATATTCTCCCAGTCTTCATGAAGAGAAACGAGCAGATAAGTGTTTGTCGCCCTGGTAATGAGGGGCGTCCGTTCTGCCAGGGCTTCCAGCTCGGGGGTTCCAACATTCTGTTCTTTCATCTTCAGAGGGTTGAGAGGAATGATCAGCGTGCCGTTATCCCACACTGCTTCTTCGATAATCCAGAAATCATCGAGCCGGGTAACTTCATCATCCAAAACGATTGATGATTCTTCAAGATCTCCTGGCAGCAGGGGAAGACGGCCGAGAGCAGTCAGGGATAAATTGAGACTTCTGTTGCCCGGATCATATTTAAGAGCGGGATTAACGGTAAATATATTTAATATATCTTCAATTTCTTCCCCCTCTTCAGGAACCCAATTGTCGCTGAGGGGTATGGTGAGATCCGGGCCATCGAGAGCAACACTGTCAAGAGCAAATATGTCATCCCAGAAAATTTCCCGGAGCGGCACATCTTCTGAAATACCGCCAGCAGTGATGGAACTTGTTTCGCCGGCAAACATCTGGTTCAGATCAATGTCTACCTCTTCACCGACCATTTCTGCAAGTTTGTCTTGATCAACATGGAAACCCACCACCAGGTCTCCAAGCTTATCGATTTCGGCAAAACGGCCGATAAAACGGATCCTGACCTGACGATCTTCCAGTTCCACGATACCCGCCGGCAGGTCCATCAGACTGGCCTGTAAAATATTAGCGATTTGTTCAAATGATATTTCATGTTCAGCCATAATATCAGGCGAGGTGCGGACAAATACATCCTGCTCCACGCCCCCCTGGACCTGGACACTGGCTACACCGAGGATCGATTCGAGCCGTGGAGAAGCTGTTTCTTTTAACCACTCGGTCAGGGCGACCGCATCTGCGGTCCCGCTGGCTGAAAGCTGCATTATGGGCATGAGCATGGGATCAAATTCGAGGATCAGAGGCCTTTGCACACCGTCGGGGAAAGAAAGCAGATCCATTCGGGCACTGACATCTTCCCGAATCTGCTTGACGTCTGCGCCCCAGTCAAAAACAAGAATAACCAGAGATAGATTCTCCTGGGAAAATGAATTTAAACCGGTTAGCCCACTGACGGCGGCGACACTGTCTTCAACCGGTTTAGTCACCAGTTCCAGGGTTTCCTGGGGAGAGCTACCCGGAAACGCAGTGATGACAGCCAGAACCGGCGCTTCAATGTCGGGTAGCAAATCCAGCGGGCTCTGGTAAAGACTCACCAGTCCTATCACCAGGATTAATAATAAGATAGCTGCAGTAGCTATAGGCCTTTTAACCGCCAGTTCAGGCAAACTCATCAATACTGTCCCCCATAGTCCAACCGATAGCGTAAAAGGCGGGACCACCATGAATGTTCCCTGCCCCGCCTTTTACGTCAGTTAACGATTTTATTGTACATTATACTATTATAACAAAATTCCGATGAGTCATTCATAATTAAAGGTGGATTATATTTCAAGCACACCTCCCACCATCTGGCTGGCGGCACACGGCATGATAGCCCCGGACTGAATCCGCCACGTCAAAGAAATTACACCCGGGAATAATGATCTTAGCGGTTGCGGGCCACCGAATAGGCAGCAAGAGCTATGGAAGCCATCTTGCCCATGGGCGGTTCATTGCGGGAAGTGAGAATAACCGGGCGGGCTGCACCGAGAACCAGGCCGGCCATACGCCCTCCGGCGAAATAGATAATCGCCTTGCCGAGAATATTGCCCGCTTCAATATTGGGAACCATCAATAGATCGGCTTTTCCAGCCACCGGGCTATCGATCCCCTTGTGGAGAGCAGCTTCGAAGCTGACCGCTACATCCAGAGGTGTTGGCCCGTCAACTACCGCACCGGGGAAGACCTGCGGAGCCATCTCTTTGAGAGCCCGGGCATCAACAGTTGCGGGTATTTTGGGATCGACTTTTTCATTTGCTGAAAGAACGGCTATTTTCGGTTCGTTAATGCCAATAGCATGCAAAAAATCCACCGCATTGCTGAGAATCGCTTTTTTTTGGTTCAGGTTGGGGCTGACATTTAAACCACCGTCGGTCATGTAGATAAGGCGGTAATAACCGGGAACTTCATAAATAGCAAAGTGGCTCAGGATACGGTCGCGGCGCATGCCTCCCCCCGGCCTGAGAACCGTCCGCAAAAAATCGGCGCTATTAACCATACCCTTCATCAAAATATCAGCCCGGCCGGCGGATACCTCCTTCACGGCCCGGTGGGTAGCTTCAAGAGGTTCGGCCACATCGATGATCTCAATACCCTGCAGGTTAAGGCTGACAGTCATGGCCATCCGCCAAATCTTCTCTTCAGGGCCAACCAGAACGAAATCAACCAGTCCCTCTTTGCGGCTGTCTCTGACTGATTCCAGGACCGTTTCCTCAGCTGCAGCGGCCACACAAAGCCTACAGACAGGTAGCTCCTTGACCGCAGTAATAACCTGATAGAAATTTTCAAAAGACATAACCATCACTCTCCCGCCACCGGATGATATAAACCTCTAGCTTTCAGAAACCCGGGAAGTAGTTCAATAACAGAGGGCCTTTTCTTCACCCCTGAGGATACGCAGTGCGCCCGCGGCCAGTGCTTCCAACTCTTCCTCGCCGGGAATAACAATAACCGGGGCAATAAATGATACACGGCCGGTAATTCCAGCAACCAGCTGCCGGTCATTGGCTATTCCCCCGGTTAAAACGGTTCCGTCTACTGCTCCATTTAGCACTGCCGCCATCGCTCCGATTTCTTTGGCCACCTGGTAAATGAGGGCCTCAACAACTTTTTCCGCCTCATCGCTACCGGCGGAAATCATCTGCCTGATCCGGGCGAAATTTTTTGTTCCGAAATAAGAATAGATCCCACCGCGGGAGGTCAACAGCCTGATCATCTCTTCACAACTGTACTTACCGCTGAAACAAAGCCTGACCAACCTCAGTGCCGGCAGTGTGCCGCATCGTTCCATGGAAAAAGGACCTTCTTCGTTAGCATTGTTGACATCAATCATGCGGCCCCGACAGTGAGCAGAGACTGAAATCCCGCTGCCAAGGTGAACAACCACCAGGTTGATCTCTTCATATTTTTTATTCATCCCGACTGCTGCCCGGCGGGCCATCGCTTTCATGTTCAGGGCATGGGACATGCTCAGGCGAGGCAGATTTTTTAAACCTGAATAGCGAGCCGGTGTTTCAAACTCATCCACTGTGACAGGGTCAACAGTATAGACAGGTATACCCAGATGCCGGGCCAGCGGCAGGGCGATGATCGCTCCCAGGTTGGAAGCATGCCAGCCATAAACCGCTTCTATCAGATCCCTGTAAACGCTTTCATCAACCAGGTACGTACCGGAAGAAAGCGGTTTCAACAGGCCTCCTCGCACAACGAGAGCTGAAAGCTTCTTTAAGGAAATTGCTTTCTTCGCCAGCATGGCAAGTATCGCTTCCCGCCGTATTGACGCTTCAGCTTCAGGACTGAGGTCAACCTTTTTTTCAGGGCCATCATGGCGGATTACTTCTTTAAAAAGGCAATGCACATCCTCAAAATAACCGACTTTTGTCGAGGTAGAACCAGGGTTAATTACCAGGATCCTGTCCACGGCCATTCCTCCTCAGTTGATTATACAAACCGGCGATGTTTTGCCTGGCATTACCCACCGGTAAAAGATTAATCAAGGGGCTGATCTGCGGCCTGTTTGATGGAGAGGGAAATACGGCCGCGCTCACGGTCGATAGCCAGCACTTTCACCGGCACCACCGCCTCGATCTGCAGGACCTCCATGGGATGGCTGATATAGCAATCGGCAATTTCCGATATATGGACAAGGCCGTCCTGGTGAACCCCGATATCAACAAATGCCCCGAAATCGACAATGTTGCGGACTATACCCCGGAAAATCATCCCCGGTTCCAGATCATCAATTTCCAGGACAGACCTTGAAAAAACCAGGCCAGGTAGATCTTCACGAGGATCACGGCCAGGTTTGCGAAATTCTGCCAGTATATCTATGATGGTCGGCTCTCCAGCCTTCAGGCGGTCGGCCAGTTCCGCAGTCGGGAAAGTCTCTGCCGGAGGGATAGCATCCGGGTTTCCGAGGTCTCCCGGGTTTATGGAAAGCACTGCAATAAGGCGGCCGGCCAGCTCATATGATTCGGGATGAACAGCGCTTCTTTCCAGATAATTTTCGCTTTCCGGTAGGCGCAGGAAACCGGCACATTGTTTAAATATCTTCGGCCCCAGACCGGGGATTGCCTTCAGCTCCTCACGTGATCGGAAAAGTCCTTCATTACTGCGGTAATCAGCAATCCGTTCGGCTACGGTAGTATTGATTCCGGCTACATGTGAAAGAAGGGCTGCAGAAGCACTATTCAACTCCACACCGACAGTGTTTACACAGCTCTCCACTGTCCCCGTCAGGGCGGTATCCAGCTGTTTTGGAGACATATCGTGCTGGTACTGCCCAACACCAATCGCTTTTGGATCGATCTTTACCAGCTCAGCCAGCGGGTCCTGGAGGCGGCGGGCTATGGAAACAGCACTGCGGGCTGATACATCAAGAGCGGGGAATTCCCTGCGGGCTGCTTCTGATGCCGAATAAACACTGGCTCCTGCTTCGTTGACAACAGCATACTCAAGCTCAGGTCGCTTTACCCTGATCAGCTCGGCAATGAAGGCTTCACTCTCCCTGGAAGCAGTGCCGTTGCCAAGAGCAATACAGTCAATTTTATACCTGTCAACCAGCTGCAAGACTATCTTTTCCGCTACCTTAAGGTCATTTTTCGGCGCTACTGGAAAAATAGTCGCCGTTTCAAGCAGGATACCATTTTCGGAAACGCAAGCTAATTTGCACCCGGTGCGGAAACCGGGATCCCAGCCCATGATCCGCCGGTTGCGGACCGGAGGAACCAGCAGCCTCTTTTTTAAATTTCCCTTAAAAACATCGAGAGCACCGGTGATCGCCCGTTCAAGAAACTCCTGCCAGATTTCTTTTTCCAGGGAAGGATGAATCAAACGACGGAAACTGTCAGCAGCTGCTCCACAGATCAGTTCCCGGCAGGAACGGTTGCATGCGGAGGCCGGGTAGATGCTGCCAATTTCTTGCAGGGCTTTCTCCTCCGGGATCTTTATTTTCAGGCTGAGGGCTTCTTCCTTAACTCCCCTGCTTATAGCCAGGACCCGGTGATTCTTGATTTTTTTCACCGGTTCGCTAAAACCGTTATAAAGTTCATATGTTTGGGCTTCCGTCTCCTCTTTTTTACCCGTCTCCACGGTAGCCAGACGGCGGTAAAGGAGGCGCAGCAGGCGTCGTATTTCAGCATCATCAGAAATTATTTCAGCAATTATATCGGAAATTCCCTGCATTACAGCGGAACTGTCAGCCAGTTCTTTTTCCGGATCAATATATTTTTTCGCCTCTTCAGCCGGATCAATATTCCCCTCGAGGACGGCCATTGCCGGCGGCTCAAGACCTTTTTTGCGAGCCATGGATGCCCTGGTCTTTTTCTTGGGCCTGTAGGGGCGGTAGAGATCGTCCAGCTCAGCCACGGTAGCCGCTTCATTCACCTGCCAGCGTAGTTCATCAGTAAGTGCTCCCTGTGCTTCTATCAAACGCAGTATCTCTGCCCGCCGCTTCTCAAGGCTGCGGTATGCTTTCAGCTTTTCTTCCAGCCGGCGCAGCTGTTCATCAAGCAAACCGCCGGTTGCTTCCTTGCGGTACCGGGCAATAAAAGGGACCGTGTTCCCTTCATCAAGCAAAAGAACTGTCCGGTTCACCTGCTGCAGGGGAATATTCAGCTCCTTGCTCAGTCGTTCACAAATCTCTCTTTCCATCTCAGTCATCTCAGTCCTTTCTCCTTCAAAACCACGGAAAACAGGGAACCAGGATCTTCTTAAAGAGCTCCTTCTTTCGGTTTTTGCAAGGGAACACCAGACCGACACAGGGGGCACTCTTCAGGATCATACGATTCGATAGCCATTTTCAGGAGGGCTTTCACCGGTATTCCCGGGTCAAAAAGGCCGGCAGTCCGGTCAACAATCACCGCTACCCCGACGATTTCTGCCTTCACAGCGTTCAACAGGTCAATCACTTTCTGTACTGAGCCTCCCGTACTGACTGCATCTTCAACCACCAGCACTTTTTCTCCCTCTCTGAGGCTAAAGCCACGGCGGAGGACCATTCGTTCTCCTTCCTTTTCGGCATAGACTGCTCTTGCCCCAAAGGCACGGGCTATTTCATAGGATAAAATTACCCCGCCCATTGCCGGCCCGATCACCGTTTCAATGCCGCTGTTGATAAAGGGACTGGCCATCATCCGGCATACCGCAGCAGCATGCTCCGGGTATTGCAGCAATTTTGAACACTGCAGGAAGCGGTCACTGTGACGCCCTGAGGTCAGCAGAAAATGGCCTTCCATGATCACCCCGCTTCTTTTCAGCAGTTCAAATATTTCAGCTTGATTCATTCAGGCCTATCCCCCTATTTCTTCGATTATTTTCCAAGCTGCCGCATAAGGATCTTCCGCCGTCCTAATGGGGCGCCCCACCACCAGATAATCTCCACCGGCCCGGATCACTTCCCGCGGGGTGGCTACCCTTGATTGATCATTGATGTTGCTGCCGGCCGGCCTGACCCCGGGGCTGACAGTAAGGAAACCGCTGCCCCCAATTTCCTTCACCGCTTCTATCTCCCGGGGGGAGCAAATCACCCCGTCCAATCCGCTTTCTGCGACCAGGGTGGACAACAACCTGACCCTCTTTTCAACACCTTCCCAAAAACCCAGTTCGGAAAGCTGGCTGTCGTTCAGGCTGGTAAGCACGGTGACAGCAAGCAGCAAAGGCTTTGCATTATAATTTGCCAGTGCTTCCCGTGCGGCTACCATCATTTTTCGCCCTCCGGCGGCGTGGATATTGACCATCCACACTCCCAGAGAAGCAGCCGCCTTTACTGCTGCAGCAACGGTACTGGGTATGTCATGAAATTTGAGATCAAGAAAAATGCGATGACGTGAAGTCATTTCGGCGACGAAAGACGGACCGCCGGCGAGAAATAGCTCCAGGCCAATTTTGTAAGCAGCTCCAGTATCGCTTAACCTGTCGGCCAGAATCCTGGCCTTCTGCGGATCCGGCAAATCAAGAGCGATGATCAGGCGTTCAGCAGGGTTCATTATTTGTGTCTCCTTTCCGGGCCGATCCCTCGATTAAAGACAGGGAAGAAATTCCTCGCCGCTGCAGGTAACCGGCAATCCCTTTCTTTACTTTATCCGGCAGGGCTGGATCATAGAAGAGGCCGCTGCCAAGGGCTACAGCCCTGGCTCCGGCCATGATGAACTGCAAAGCATCTTCCGCAGAAGTTATGCCTCCCATACCAAGGATCGGCACGCTGACAGTTTCGGCAACCTGCCAGACCATTTTCAAAGCTACCGGCATGATCGCCGGCCCTGAAAGCCCGCCGAAAGCGTTGCCCAGCACCGGCTCCACTTTTTCAATGTCGATGAGCATGCCCGAAAGGGTGTTGATCAGGGAAATAACATCGGCCCCTGCTTCTTCTGCAGTTTTGGCGATAAGTGCAATATCTGTAACATTGGGGGTGAGTTTAACCAGAAGCGGCAGAACGGTTTTTGCCCTCACCGCCTTTACCACTTCAGCCGTCAAAGCCGGATTTGTGCCAAAAGCCATTCCGCCTGCTTTTAGGTTGGGACATGAGATATTCACTTCCAGCCCATCCACGCCCGGAAGACCGTTCAGTTCACTGGCGACAGCCGCATATTCCTCCACAGTCCGGCCAATAATGTTAACGATAATTTTAGGGCCCAGTTTCCGCAAAGCAGGCAGATCATGGTCCACAAAAAACTTTAAACCCGGGTTCTGCAACCCAATTGAATTAAGAAGGCCAGAGGCAGTTTCCACCAGGCGGGGTGGTGGATTCCCCAACCAGGGGTCTACAGAAATTCCCTTTACAATGATGGCACCAAGTGCACCGCAGGGTGCCATTTTCGGATATTCCAACCCGCTCCCGTAGGGACCGGAAGCAGCCAGAATCGGGGTCTGCAGTTTTATACCACCCAGGTTCACTCGCAGATCAGGTTCGGCCATGGAAAAACACCTCCTCTACGGGAAACACGGGACCGTCACTGCAGACGCGCTGGTAACCATTTTTTGTCATTACAGCACAGCCCCGGCAGGCACCGATGCCGCAGGCCATTCTTTCTTCCAGCGAGACCCAGGCTGCTACCCCTGAATCCAGACAGTCGCGGGCTACTATCTCAAGCATCGTCCGCGGCCCGCAGGCAAACACCGCTTCCGCCCGGGGGAGTAAGCGTCGAAATAGATCTACTGCACTGCCCAGTTCTCCACGGCTACCGTCTTCCGTCACTTCGTGTAAAACCAGATTGGGCTGATTAATATAATCAAGCGGGCAGGAAAATTGTTCGCTGTTGGCCACCCCGTAAATAAAATTTAGTTCAACTTTCACAGAAGCAGCCAGGAAAACCAGGGGTGCCATTCCAATGCCGCCGGCGACAAGCAGTGAACCGGCAGGGGGAACAGGAAACCCTTTCCCCAGCGGACCCATAATTTTTAACTCTGTACCCGGTTCAGACAGCGAAAGCAGGGCAGTGCCTGTGCCGATAATTCGAAAAAAAACGGTCAGCTGTCCTGTTTCCCTGTCTGCGGCAAAGATACTGAAAGGCCGCGGCAGTATTTTCTGTACCCCCGCATTGGGCGGATAAATCATCACAAACTGTCCCGGCTGCGCCGCTCCGGCCACAGAGGGAGCAAGGAAAACAAGCCGGCAGTACTGTGAGCCAATGATCTCCTTTTCCAGGAGAGTATATTGACCCAGGCTAACCCTGTTCAACGCTTCCAGCAGGCGCACCTTCTTTCATGACAAGCTTTCCACCCACAATCGTCCATACCGGGGCCCCGGTAAGCTGCCGGCCGGCAAAAGGAGTATTGCGCGATTTTGAATACCAGGCAGCAGGGGTTACTGTGGTAATTCGCTTTGGATCGATGATAGTCACATCTGCCGCCGATCCGGGCTGCAACGTTCCGCCGGGTACGTCGAGGATGCGGGCCGGTGCCAGGCTCAACTTGTCTATCAGCAAAGGCAGGGTCAGGTTCTTGACTCGTCCGGAGGCAACCTCGTCGAGAAGCAAGGGAAGTGTTGTTTCCAAACCGGCGATACCGAAGGGAGCAAAATCGAACTCTACATCCTTGTCATCGGGATGGTGGGGAGCATGGTCCGAAGCAATAGTATCAATCGTCCCGTCCAGAAGCCCCTCCCAGAGAGCCCGACGGTCTTGCTCGGAACGAAGTGGCGGATTAACCTTGGTATTGGTACTGTAAGCAGTATTTTTCACCGCCCTGTCGGTCAGCAATAAGTGATGCGGCGTAACCTCGGCCGTTACCGGTAATCCTTCGGACTTGGCCCTGCGCACCAGTTCAACGGAACCAGCTGTAGAAAGATGGGCTATATGTAACCGACCACCGGTCGTTTTTAATAAAAGCAGATCGCGGGCCAGCATAACCTCCTCAGCCTGTGGGGAAATCCCACGCAGGCCAATGACAGAAGAAACCGCTCCCTCGTTCATCATTCCGCCGGCGAAAAGAGAAGGATCCTCTTCGTGAACTATGATCAGGGCTCCTATACCTGAGGCATACTGCAGGGCATTGCGCATCATCATCCCGCTTACCACAGGTTTGCCATCATCAGAGAAAGCAACTGCCCCGGCTTGTTTCATCCGTCCTATCTCAGCCATTTCTTTGCCTTCCAGGCCCCTGGTTACCGCCCCGATGGGATAAACACGGACCGCCGCCCGGGCGGCATGATCACAAACATAGCGGACAACCGAAGAATTGTCGCAGACCGGATCAGTGTTGGCCATTGCTGCAACGGCGGTAAATCCTCCGGCGGCAGCAGCCAGTGATCCCGAAATAATATCTTCCTTATATTCCTGACCTGGATCGCGCAGATGAACATGCATATCGATTAACCCGGGAGTTACGATCAACCCATTGGCCTCTATTTTCAAAGCCCCTAAAGGCGGCTGCAAATTTTTTTCCACTTGTGCAATTAAACCCCCGCTTAGCAAAAGATCAGCTTTTTGATCAAAATTACGCGAAGGGTCAATTACTCGTCCTCCGGTTATATAAATATCCTTGTTTGTCATTCTTCTTTAGCCCCCCCCAGCAAGAGATAGAGCAGTGCCATCCGTACCGCAACGCCCCCGGTGACCTGTTTCAGGATCACTGATCGAGACCCGTCAGCCAGTTCCGAACTGATTTCCACGCCCCTGTTCATCGGCCCGGGATGCATGATCAGGGCATCTTCCCTGGCACCGGCAATCCTCTGCGGAGTCAATCCATAAAGATCAGCGTATTCACGCAGACTGGGGAACAGACCGCTTTCCTGTCGTTCTTTCTGCAGGCGCAGGGCCATAACCACATCGGCACCTTCAACTGCTTCTTCCACCCGGTGGTATGCTTTTACCCCCAGTCCTTCCATGTCCAGAGGCATCAGGGTCGGAGGCCCGGCTACTACCACTTCCGCACCCATTTTAGTAAGGCCCCAGATGTTGGAACGGGCAACTCTACTGTGGCGGATGTCCCCAACAATAGCAACCTTCAGCTCTTCCAGGTGCCCCTTTTTCTCCCATATTGTAAACATATCAAGCAATCCCTGGGTAGGGTGTTCATGCATGCCATCTCCGGCATTTATCACCGAAGCCTCGATACTGCGGGCCAGGTAATGCGAAGAACCTGATACGGGATGCCTCATAATTACACATTCAACGCCCATTACCTCAACGTTGCGTACTGTATCTTTCAGGGTTTCACCCTTGACCAGGCTTGATGAAGAACCAGCTACACTAACCGAATCGGCACTCATGTATTTCTGGGCCAGCTCAAAACTGGCTTTGGTCCTGGTACTCGGTTCATAGAAAAGATTAAGGACTGATCGTCCCCGCAGGGTAGGTACTTTTTTAATTTTTCGCTGCAGTATTTCACGCATGGAACGAGCTGTATCCAGAATCAGGGTGATCTCTTCAGCAGACATCTCCTCCAGACCCAGAATATCTTTGCGTCTCAAAGTCTGCACCGGCTGTTTACCTCCTTCTAACTAATATCTGTTTCCTTTACTCGCCACCCGGACCGAGGATATCAACTTGATCCTGTCCGTCAATCTCCCTTACTTTTACTTCAACCTCTTCACTACGCGAGGTTGGAACATTCTTGCCCACATAATCGGCTCTGACAGGTAGTTCCCTGTGCCCTCGGTCGATCAAAACTGCCAGCTGAATACTGGCCGGCCGGCCTAGATCAATGAGTGCATCCATCGCAGCACGTGTTGTCCGACCGGTATAAAGGACGTCGTCCACCATAACTACTTGCCGGCCGTTAATGTCAAAGGGAACATCAGTCGTGTGAACCATGGGCTGATCCTGTCGCTGGGAAAGATCATCGCGATAAAGGGTAATATCGAGGATACCGATGGGGATATCGATGCTTTCAATTTCCTTGAGAAGAACCTGCAGCCTTTCCGCCAGGGGAACACCACGCTTTCGGACACCAACCAGGACTACGTTATCTATTCCCTTGTTGTGTTCGATAATTTCGTGAGCAATGCGTCGGAGGGCCTGTCGGATTGCTTTTTCATCCATGACAGTAGCCTTATGAATTAGAGCCATTTTGTCACCTCCTTCCCGATCCTGGGGGAGGCAGCCTGCGTAAGGAGATCCGGCATATAGAAACACCGCCCGGTGTTTGCAGAAGCGGGCGGTGTGAAAATACACCATTTCAATCGCCCCTTGCAGCCTCACAGGACTATCTTTAAAGGGTACTTTACTGGATTAAGCTTAGCATCAACAATTTCCAATGTCAAGATACCAGACAAAATTTTGAACACAGGGGAACGGTTATTTTGTGTCGTTTACCCACTACAATGGGCTTATGTGTAACTGCCTGTCCTGTGTCAATAAGTGTCGATCCCGGTTAACGGGAAAAAGCGGAGAATGACCCGGCCCTGGACATTTATCGAAGGCACGGGACCGATCCGCCTGCTGTCACTGCTTCTTTCCCGGTTGTCACCCATCACGAAGATATGATCCTTAGGAATGATTAACCCGCTCAAAGAAGATTCGGTTCGTCCCCTGATATAATCTTCCACCAGCTTTTCACCGTTACGGTAAACCAGACCATCTACAAATTCCAGGTGATCACCGGGCAAACCAATAACCCTTTTTACCCAGAGATGTTTGTCCTGCCTACCCAGGATCAGTGCAATAATAGGGCTCTCCACGATCCTGTCCCAAAAGGTTCTGCTTCTGTTCACCCGGCTGTCAATGATCAGAATATCACCGTACTTCGGCTCACCTCCAAAAAGATAGGGAGTCACATAGACCAGGACCCGGTTGCCCTGTGGATCAAATGTGGGCTGCATGGAAACATCGTTAATATCATAAGTCTGAATGAGTACGATACTGATGGAAAGA
>JAGYMW010000130.1 GCA_018400435.1 Bacillota bacterium
GATATGAACAGCAATTGGCGGCTTATGCCAAAACAATTCTGGATGCCTTTGCCGAGGTCGAAGACGCACTGCTGACCCGAAAGCAGCAACTGGATCTCCGTAAACGTCTGATCCGGCTGTTATCCGAAGCCCAGTCCACCCTGGATACTGCCAAAGATCGTTATTACAGAGGATTGACGGATTATCTGAACGTACTGGATGCTCAGCAGGTGCTTTATCAGGCTAAATTATCACTGGTTCAAAATGAAAATGCCATTTATAACAGCCGGGTACAACTGCATCGGGCTCTGGGTGGCGGCTGGGAACGGACAGAAGGCAGAGATCAGAGATCAGATGTCAGAGATCAGATGTCGGAGATCAGATGTAGCAAGTAAGCTGTGAGCAGGAGAACAAATGAAGTCGACAGTTCACTGCTCACTGCTTACTCTAAACCCGAATTCATACTGTAAATGATTCATATGAAACATTATAAAAAAACACTTCTTCATGTCATATTTGTGCTGGTAATTCTTGGTATGGGTATGGTTGGGTTCAGTTTACTCAGGGAAAGCCGGGAGAGCCTGGGGCGACAGCAACTGGAAATTCCATTGCCCATTGTACGCACGGTTCCGGTTTCTGTCGGGGAACTTGAAATGACAATTAACGGAGAGGGAACTGTTCAGGCCTTAACTGAAATTCAACTGGTGCCCCAGATCAGCGGCAAGGTAATCTATGTCTCTGATCACCTGGTCAACGGCGGTGTGTTTCAACAAAATGAACTGCTGTTATCAATAGAACCGGATGATTATGAAATTGCCGTTGTGCTGGCTGAAGCCGGACTAAGGGAAGCGGAAAGCCAATATCAGACAGCACTTCAGGAATCACTGGCTGCTATTAATGAATGGAAACGCATTTATCCCGATCAGACACCCCCACCCCTTGTGGCCAAAGAACCGCAGTTGGAAGCAGCTTTGGCATCGGTGAAGGCCAGGGAAGCAGATTTGGAAAAAGCCCGGTTGGATTTGCGCCGCACCCGCATAAAAGCGCCGTTTAACGGCCGTGTCAGCAATGAACAGGTGGATAGGGGACAATACATAACTCCGGGTCAGGAGCTGGCAACACTGTATTCAACGGATGCCGTTGAAATCGTTGTACCCATGGAAAGTCAGGCATTGGAATGGTTCGATGTTCCAGGATTTACCACCAACCACAAAACCGGTGCACCAGCAGTAGTCATCGCTGATATCGCCGGGAAAAAACGACAATGGAAAGGTCAGGTTGATCGTGTCCAGGGTAAAATTGATGAAAAAACCCGAATGATCCATGTGGTTATCCGGGTTGATGATCCTTATGAAACCCAGCCGCCTCTGGTGGTTGGTCAGTTTGTCGAAATCGAGATTTCCGGTTACTGGGTTGAAAATGCCGCTGTAATCCCCCGGGCGGCGTTGCATGAAGAGAATACGGTTTGGGCGGTGAATCCGGAAGAAGGCCGGTTGTATATTCGAAAAATTGATATTGCCCGGATAGATACCCGAGGGGTGATTGTCCTGGGGGGATTTAAAACCGGAGAGCAGGTGGCGGTTTCACATCTGAAGACAGTGACTGACGGCATGAAAGTACGGCATTTGGTTACGGAGACGGAGAGTGTTTCATGAGAAATGCCATTGCCTGGTTTGCCGAAAATCATGTAGCAGCCAATCTGTTGATGCTCTTTTTTCTGGTTGCCGGCACTATTACAGCTGTCGGTATCAAGCTGGAAATTTTTCCGGAGACCGAACTGGATAAAATCAGCATTACGGTGGAATATCCACGAGCATCTCCA
>JAGYMW010000131.1 GCA_018400435.1 Bacillota bacterium
TCCGGCCGATTTTATCTTCATTGGTTCAATGAACCCCTGCCCCTGCGGCTACTACGGGGATCCCCGGCGGGAATGCCGCTGCAGCCCCACTCAGATTCACCGTTACCGCTCAAAGCTTTCCGGGCCCCTGCTGGACCGCATTGATATTCAGGTTGAAGTACCGACGGTCAACTACGATGAACTGCAGAAAAAAACAAACGGCGAATCCTCCTCTACCATCCGCGAACGGGTGGAAAAAGCCCGCCTGATTCAGCTCGGAAGATATAAAAGGTTAAAGGTTAAGGCCAATTCAGGCCTCAGTGCGCGGCATTTTGAAAAACACTGCCCCCTGACCCGAGAAGCCAGGCAAATCCTGCGCCAGTCCTTCCAGGCCCTGAATCTTTCCATGCGCGCCCATGACCGGGTCATTAAGGTGGCCCGGACCATCGCTGACCTGGAGGGTACGGAAATAATTGATTCACCCCATATCGCCGAGGCAGTGCAGTACAGGAGCATGGACCGGCAGGTGTAGGGAAAATCTTTACATTGATGCTTTGTTAGCAAATGTTTGCATAGGATAGACATCTTTAATCATTCAACCCTTAGATTCAGCGTAAAACCGAACCCTTCTTTCATGATGTTCCGGGCTATCACCGCGGGCCTGGTCTTCGATAGAAACCCTGATCCAAATACCAACCTGCTTTGGGATTTGCACATTTCCACCTCACAATAAAATTCTAAAAAGATATTAACATCATACTTCGATTCCAGGTAAGGAGAGTAAACAGCTAACGTATGTATTTCGTTCTCCACCTGAATAGTGAATTCTTTTTTGGCTTGAACTAAATAAAACATCTTTCTTAGCCCTTGTTACGGAAACATAAAATACACTTAACTCTTCAAGTAATTCTTTTTCAATTCTATTACTATAGATAAGCTTACAAAAACCATCATGAATCCTATTCGAATTACATGATCCACAAAGACTATAATAATTAGGAAAAACGTATTGTTCCATATCTTGTAATATCACATAATCCCACTCAAGCCCTTTCGCACTGTGTACTGTTGATAAAATGATATTATTTTCTACATATTCCATCTGTTGTTTCAAAGCTTTGTTCTCAAATGTGTCCAGGATAAAAATAATTTTGTCTTCATTTGTTAAAAAATGATACTCATTTATAATTCTGTTAAGAAATATATTTAATAATACAAGAAAGGACTGTATAATCTGTTGGTCTTGTCCTTTTTCTTTGTAAAGTAATTTTATTTTATTGCTAAATTTTTTAAAGGTTTGGTTTGGTGATTCTATTATTATTTCTAATTTGTGAAATAAAAATACTAAACAATACCTATGAAAATATATATAATCTATTTCCTCATCGGTGTATAATCCGTAAAAATAATCGATCTTTCCTTCTTCAAATTTTTTAACTATTTCTTGGACGTTTGGATATGGTGTTTGTGACTGTTTGATAATTCAAGTATAGTCGAATTCAATTAAACCATATATAACCTTCTATTAAGTAGGCCCCCGCTGAAAGGCGGGAGTTATTATACATGATTTTGAAAAATTTAAGGGAATACTAAATTGTGCATATCGAAATCTAGTGTAGGACTTTTAAGAATATTGCATATTATGTTAAAATTATATATA
>JAGYMW010000132.1 GCA_018400435.1 Bacillota bacterium
ACCTCCCGGCTGAATTCGACCCGGTCGGCCAGGGAGAGATAGATATCACAGTCCCGGGTCAGCAGCACTTCGATCCCGTCCAACCTCTCCGCCACCTCCAGGGCCAGGGCCAGGTTGAGATCTTTTTCCTGCAGCCCGTAATGTGAAGCCCCGGGGTCTTTGCCCCCGTGGCCCGGATCGAGCACCACAGTTTTAGCCATTGAAACACCTCCAATCAATCAAAATTTTTCAGCGCTGCCCGGCCTTAAGCTATCCGGCCCGGGCAGCACCGCATCAGTTTATATTTACATGGCCTTACAGGCCCTTCTTTTCTACCACCGGTTGATTGCCTCCGACAGTGTGTGGATACTATCAGTCAGGGTTTCCAGCTTCCCTTCCAGGCGGATCAGCAGGTAGAGGCTCACCGCTACCGGGAAGCCGAAATTGCCGATCAGGGTGACCACTTCATCCATCAGCACAGCTCACCTCCTCAAGGATTGATAATCAAAGCGGGTCAGTTCAGGTTTACGCCACTAAGAAGGCGGGGGCCATCAACCGCCCCCGCCCGTATACCTTAGTACTCGGCCAGCACGTCAACATCCCTCGATACAACCTGGGACCTGACCTTGGCCACTATATCGCCGCCCGTTGTCTCGAAGACATTTTTGGCGATAACCGAATCCATCACCGTTTCCACATCCAGGGCGGTCAGCTCAGAATCCGGGTCGGTTACCGAGATGGTGCTGTTGCGCCCCTGGGTATTCTGGAAAATCATCTGCAGTGTTTCGGCCACCTTAACACCCCCTTTCATCAAAAGATGCTCCTACCTCAGTTTAAGCCATCTCCAGTTCGTACTCGTCCACCCGGCGCACGGCATCAATGGCGTGCACCTGCAGGCCGCCCAGCTCCTGGGCCAGGGCATAGAGGTCCTCATTGTCGGCGCTGGACTTAACGTTGGAGTAGGTGCGGGTGCGGAAGACGGGGTTGAATTCTTCGTCCAACCCGGTGTTCAACCGCAGCTGCAGGCGAGCGGTTACCGGAACGGTATTAACAGGCATCCTGTCACCTCCTTTCAAGGGGTTAAACCCCAATCTGGTCAAGCAAGAACATTTTAGCCGCAGAAAGGAGGGGGGTGCAAAGGCCGACTTACGCATTAAAAACGCCGGGTGGCGCTCACTCGACGTCTTTATAAGCGCTTTTTAGGACGACTGGAGCCCACTGGCCTAAATTTTTACTTCCACTCGGGCCAACTGATAATCTTTTAAAAATTAGTCCTGTTTTCGGATCAAACAAATTGTGGTAAAATATGATTAATTTAGACTTACTTCACCGCAGCGGAGGGTAACCATGAAATTTCTCCTGACCATCTACCAGGATGAAGACGGTGCCTACATTGCCGAATGCCCGGCCATCCCCGGCTGTGTCAGCCAGGGGAAAAGCGAGCGGGATGCCGCATCCAGCCTGGCCAAAGCGATCCGGGAATGCCTCCTGGTCCGCTCCGAAAAAGGCATGCCCCTGACCGTCTACCTGCGCAGGGTGGAGGTGCGAATCTGATGGCCCGGCTGCCCCTCCTCCAACCGGAAA
>JAGYMW010000133.1 GCA_018400435.1 Bacillota bacterium
GGGAAAAAAAATTAAAATATATATTGACAATTAATAAGTTTTTTGGCATAATTATTTTTGTTTTGAGCTGCTTTATCAAACTAAAATTTCAGAAAGGAGGCAACACAGATTGTCAATGCAGTTAAACTTTTCATTAATTGCAGCATTATTTCCAATTAGCGAATCCAGTCCGGAAGGAGGTAAGAGAACTCGAATTTGCTACAGTGACGGAAAGGCAGAAGAGATCAGCCACCGGGTGAAAACCGTCCTCAGGAACACAGCCGATTATTTCAGCATCAACATTGTTCGACAGCGTCAGCGCTACGGGGAGTACCTCCAGCGCCGGCAGGGCGTACCCCTGCCCCTGAGCAGCGGCATAGTCCTGGTTCCCCTGAAAATGCTAAAATCATCGCTCTATAACGATGAGGTAACAGGCTACGTCAACGCCTGCCATGTACTTAAAATAAGCGAAGCAAGCCCCGAAGAAGCAGCTCTGGGAATCCGGTGCATCCTGCACCTGAAAGGCGGCCACCGCATTCCCTGTCATTTCTCGGTGAAGAGTGTCAAAAGGAAGGTCAGGACCGCCCAGCTGGCCCTGGAGCATTTCCGCTCCCTGATCGGTACACCGCTTCAGAAGCCGGATTTTTCCTGGCAGAAAGACGGGCCCTATTTTCTCAGGAATATTGATCGCAATCTCAGTTTCCTCCACGCCCTCCTCTACAACAGTCGCGATTTTTTTATCACAGTTGCAGAGGAAGAAGATCCCTTCAAGAAGAAAGAAGACAACTCCGAAAATACCAGCAAAGAAGAGGATACTTCCAAATTTCCCCCCACTGCAAAATCCTCATCATAATCCCACCTGTAGACGGTATCAATAACCACATTCAAAAAAAAGAAGCCGGCATGCAGCCGGCTTCTCCCTATTTGTCTGCTCTTAAGTAAATCACAGGGGTCTATATTTTACCGCCAATTTTGTTTGCGGTAGATAAAGGCATCCTTAAAACCGGCCTCCCGGGCTTCTGCCAGCCTTCTCTGCGCATTATCGTAGTGGAGAAAGGCCCCCACCTGCACGGTGTAGAGGGGCCGATCCGGTCCGATCACCGGCGCCGCCCCGCCGGTACTGTCTGACGCTGCCAGGGCCGCCCGGATGCCCGCGGCCACCCCGTCGGCCAGCTCCCCGACGAAGGCGGGTTCCTTCCAGATCTCGGCCTCCCGCTCGTTGTCCAGGAAAAGCGACTCGATCAGGACCGCCGGGTAAAGATTGTACTTGAGGACATAAAAGGCGGCCTCTTTCATGCCCCGGTCGACAATCTGCCGCCTCGATAGCACGGCCATGATCTCTTCATGAAGGGCCTCCTGCATCGCTTCCACCGGATTACCGGCCTTTAAACCGCTGTAGATAAAGGACTCGAAGCCGCGACCGCCCCCGGCGTTGGCGTGGAGGGATAAAAAGAAATCCGGTGCCACCTCCCGGCTGAATTCGACCCGGTCGGCCAGGGAGAGATAGATATCACGGTCCCGGGTCAGCAGCACTTCGATCCCGTCCAACCTC
>JAGYMW010000134.1 GCA_018400435.1 Bacillota bacterium
CACTTCCGGCCAAATCGGCAGCCGCCAGCAGAGCCTGATCAAGTATCCCTCGCAAAAGGTAGCGGAAACTTTTTTCCACAGCTCCCTTCCCTTTTCCCGGCGGTGGTTTTTTAGCCTGCAGGATCACGGTGCCATTGTTGTTCCCGGTTATTCCCTCCATCAAACCGCTGATCTGCACCGGGCTAACCTTTTTGTCCCCCTTTACGGCATCTACCGTAATATCAAGAGAGAGGGGAGTAAGAACCTCTTCGGCAGGGCGCTGTTCCTGAGGCCGCCCCAGGCGAATCCGGTGCAAAGGTGCGAAAGAACCTGTAAAAATTCCTGGGCCCTGATTATCCTCGCTTTGGTCTGTTTCATGTCCACCGGTTTTATCCCGCCTGCCATTGCCAGTTTCTCCGTGAAGGGTCAGGAGAGACTGCCAGCCGGAGAAAATATCGAGATGCCGTTTTTCCACCGCCCGGCCCAGGGAGCCCACCGGGAAGCGCCCGGCCAGGCGCATTCGCGCTGCTCGCTGCCTGTAAAGTTCTTTAGGGGACTTTCCTGTTGCCAGGGAATCGAAAAAAACACCCCGTAAAAGCATCGTTTCCGTGAGCCGATCTATCTCAAAATCTTCTTCTTCCCTCTCGGCAGGATCTTCTTCAACTTCTTCCAGGCCGAGCATGGTTGCCGCCCAGCCCTGCATGGGGCACTCGAGAAAGCGGCGCAGGGCGGAAAGAGAAAGGGGGAGGGGATCTTCAACGGGCTTCTCTGCTGAATCTATGGTGTCCGGATCCAAAAGGGTCTTCTCCCGGCGAACGGTTAATTTGTTTGCAGCAGACTGCGGCGGGTCTCCGGGCAGGGCCAGCATTTTTTCAAGAGCTTCCCAGGCTCCCAGGGCGGCAGTTTTGCGGATGGCGGACAGTTCCCGGTGTAAGCTCTCCCGGAAAGAGCCGCCCGGTCCTGACAAATCACCTTCTCCGGCATAGGCGTGCTCCCGCCAGTTTTCGGCTATTTCCCGAATGTGAAATTCCGCCCTGGCCTCATCGAGAAAAGTATCTCCGGCAGCGGCAGGATCATCAAAACGGCGCAGGGGTGGGTCAACCTGCAGGCCTGCCAGGCCCTCTTCATCGAAGTAACTCTGTTTTAAGATGTGGAGCAGCTCCTGGACAACCGCCGAGGGTTGAAGGGGATCACCAGTTTGTTCATCTCGTTTCACGTAGGAAAGGTAAAGTTTTTCACGGGTGCAGAGAAGAGTTTCCAAAAACATATAGCGGTCCCTTTCAGCCGGATCTACATCACCGGCTCGCCGACGGGCTGC
>JAGYMW010000135.1 GCA_018400435.1 Bacillota bacterium
CTGTAGGTGCCGGCGCTGTGCCAGGCCATCCGGATCATCAGCCCACCGTAGTGGCCGTAATCGGCCGGCCACCAGTCCTGGGAATCGGTCATCAGGTTGTGGAGATCCTTCTTGACGGCCGCCAGGTCCAGTTTCTTAAATTCCTCGGCGTAGTTAAAATCTTCCCCATAGGGATTTCTTGACGGGGGATTCTGGTGCAGCATCTTCAGGTTAAGTCGGTTGGGCCACCAGTCCTGGATGGCGGTGCCACGGCCGGCGCCCTTTTTACCGGTCATTCCTGTTACCGGGCATTTCTTTTCTTCGCTCATAAATTATCCTCCTTTTTATTGTCCTCGTTAGTGGTTCCTTTACCTCCCAAATGATCAATTAAATTCTGGTATTTAAGAGGTGTTCCTATTATAAAGTGTATTCAAATTTATTACAATGAAAAACTGCTGCTGATAAAAAATTTTATCGGCAGTTATTATGTGAGGAATTTCGTTATTGAACATGAAGGCAAGGTAAATCAGGTCCCGCCTGGTAAATTATTAAAAGCGCGTCAAGAGGATTGATCCTTTGACGCGCTTTTTACATCTGTATGGGCATTCCATTACAGGATTATTAAATGTACCTTAATTTCATTGTTAATCCCATAATAACCATAATCGAAGCAAGAGCTAAAAGCAGCTTTATGCTTAAAGTGCCTTCAGTCTGTGGTAAGGCAATTCTGTCAGGATCAGTTCCTAAAGAATCGGTTGTTGCTGACAACAAATCGCTGTCGAAAAATGAACCCGAAAGAACTATTCTCGAATTGCCAATTTCCACCTCCTGGACGTCACCGTCTCTGCTTTCAATATCAGCCAGCTCCAATGATACGATGGTGACATTATTGCGAGGCAGGAAATAACCGGCTGGAGCCTGAACTTCGATCAGTTCGTAACTGCCGGGTCGCAGGTTATCGATGATCAGAAGACCGTTTTCGTCTGTTACCAGGTCTTCATAAATGACCGGACCGTTTTCATACACGAGCCTGAAAACAGCACCTGCCAGAGGTTCTCCCCGTCTATCATCCACTTTCAGCAGCTCGATCGTTCCCGGGATTAACTTATTCGTTTTAACCCGCTCCAGAGTTTCTAACTGGTTGGCAACCACCTCAAAATCTACCGGAGTCTCATCCAGCAGGTAGTGGGGTGCAGGCTCCAGTTCAATGAAGCGGTATTCTCCAGGCGGCAGGCCTGCTACTTCAATCCTACCGTTTTGA
>JAGYMW010000136.1 GCA_018400435.1 Bacillota bacterium
AAACCAAATTGTTTCCAGGGTTCTTTCCAATAATCCTGACATTGCTCAGGCCGCTGCCGGTGTAATGGAGGCGAGGGCCGTGATGGTTCAAACCCGGGCAGACCAGTTTCCATCAGTTGATGCAAATTTTCAGGCTTCCCGTCAGCAGCAATCTATCGTGGATCAGTTTAGCGGCCGAAATATTACAGTCAAAAGCGATACGTTCAGCCTGGTGTTTCCGGCAGCTTATGAACTGGATCTGTGGGGACGTCTGGCCAGGGCAACAGAAGCCTCACGTGCCGATCTGATGGCTGCAGAGGACAATCGCCGAACCATCGCTCAGTCACTGGTGGCCGAAACCGTCAGTCTATACCTGCAGATCCGATATTTAGAACAGCAAATTACGATTAACCGGCGCCTGGTAAATACCTATGAACAGAACCTTGAGTTGTTGGATCAGCGGTACCGTCAGGGAATAGCATCGGTTCTGGATGTCTACCAGGCCCGCCGCCTGCTGGCGCAAGCCGAAGCTCAGCTTCCTCCGTTGCTGGAATCTGCCGGAAAGGCCCGTCATTCGCTTGCTATTCTACAGGGTAAATACCCGGAAAATAATGACCTGAATATTTCAAGCAAATGGGCATTTGAAGTACTACCGCCGGTTCCTGCAGGTCTGCCCTCAGAGCTGTTAAACCGTCGTCCGGATATCCGGTCGGCTGAAGCCGCCCTTCAGGCTGCCAGTGCTCGGATCGGAGTTGCCAAAGCTGCCCGTTTTCCTCAGATATCCATCACCGGAAGCTTTGGCTATATCAGTAACGAGTTAAATATGTTACTGGATCATACAAGCGAATTGTGGCAGCTTACCGGTGGATGTTTGCAGCCGGTATTTGATGCCGGAAAACGGGCGGCGGCGCAGGAGGCGGCCGAAGCGAGATATGAACAGCAATTGGCGGCTTATGCCAAAACAATTCTGGATGCCCTTGCCGAGGTCGAAGACGCACTGCTGACCCGAAAGCAGCAACTGGATCTCCGTAAACGTTTAATCCGGCTCTTATCCGAAGCCCAGTCCACCTTGGATACCGCCAAAGATCGTTACTACAGAGGATTGACGGATTATCTGAATGTACTGGATGCTCAGCAGGTGCTTTATCAGGCTAAATTATCACTGGTTCAAAATGAAAATGCCATTTATAACAGCCAG
>JAGYMW010000137.1 GCA_018400435.1 Bacillota bacterium
CTGATGGATGCCCATACGGCGCTCCAGCCGACGGTAGACAGTGGTTTTTTTGTAAAGGGAAAAATCCTGGCCTGTCTTTGAGCGCAGCAGAATCATTATTTTCTCTAGGAGGCTCTGGGTTTTATCTGTTAAAGACGGTTCTGATCTGTCAATGGAAAATTTATGCTTGAGATAAGAAGCGATTTTTAAAGGAATATCCTCTACCGGAGCGATGACGTCGGCCAGGCCTGCCTCGATAGCGCTTTTAGGCATGCTGTCAAACTTGGCTGATGCCGGTTCCTGGACAAAGGCCACCCCACCTTTTTCCTTGATGGCGCCAAGGCCTAATGTTCCATCAGTTCCCATGCCCGAAAGGATAATGCCAATGCTTTGTTCCTGCCGATCATCAGCCAGGGAACGGAAGAAAAAATCGATGGGCAAACGCAGCCCTCGGGGTTCTGCTGGTTCAAAAAGATGAAGCATCCCGTGAAAGATCGACATATCTTTGTTCGGCGGAATTACGTAAATGCAATTGGGTTGAACCACTGTTCGTTCCATGACCTGAATAACCTGCAAAGTGGTGATTCGTTGAAGCAGCTCTACCATTAGATCTTTACGTGTTGGATCAAGGTGTTGAACAATAATAAAGGCCATGCCGCTGTCGTTGGGAATATTTTTCAGAAAGAGTTCCAAAGCCTCCAACCCGCCGGCAGAAGCACCGATGCCGACTATGGGAAAACCTTCCTCTGTCATCTCTGCTTCAGGAGAGTTGTAAGCCTCATCGCTCAGGCCAATCTCTGCTTGCGAATCAGGCTTCTTTTTTCCCGTCATTACTATCGCTCCGTCTCTTATTGTTATTCTCCAGAATTATTTCACGAACCCTTAACTTAAACACAGTAATACTGCATATCATAGTTGCTGGGTTGAAGATTGCCCATTGGCAGGAGTTTCCCAATCAAATTAAATAATTTCCACAGGGCAATTGATTATTTTCCCGGTGTAATAATTAGTTCAAACAAAGTATCT
>JAGYMW010000014.1 GCA_018400435.1 Bacillota bacterium
CAAGCTTTGTCAAAGAACGCAAATAGCTCTTATTAATCAGGCAAAGCGCCGCAGTTACAGCAATTTTTACATTTTATCAAAAATTTTTGAAAAAATTGAAAGCAGGCTTCCATAATACAGGGAATCGAGAGTACTTTAGCGAATATGGAAATACTACTAATATGAGGGAGGGACAATGGTGAATGAGCCAATTCAGATTTGGTCCGAAGTGGGGCAATTGAAAAGAGTATTGCTGCACAGACCTGGCCTGGAGTTGAAAAACCTGACTCCCCGTTACCTGGAAGATCTGCTTTTTGATGAAATACCGTGGCTGGCGAAAGCGCAGATCGAACACGACGGTTTTGCTGAGACTCTGAAGGATAATGGCATCGAAGTTTATTACATGGATCACATGCTGGCTGATGTTGTGCAGGATCCGGAGGTAAAAAGTGAACTTATCAAGAGGCATCTGAAAGCAAGCCCTTTGATCGAGCCTGAGGTGCTCGATGCTATCTATAATTACCTTTATGAACAGGAACCGGAGCAGCTTGTTTCGACAATCATCGCTGGACTTTCCAAGCACGAAGTCCAGCATTTAAAGAAATATCGCACCTTGAGTGACCTCACTGCAGATAGTTATCCTTTTTACCTGGCTCCTCTTCCCAACATGTATTTTACTCGGGATCACGGTTCGGTAATTGGCAATAAGTTGCAGGTAAGCAGTATGTTCCTGCTGGCCCGCAGGTTGGAAACAATTTTTTTGCGTATAATCCAGAAATATCATCCTCTGTTTAAAGATGTTGAGCTTGCTTTCCATGAAGAAATTCCATATGGTATTGAGGGCGGAGATGTTTTTGTCTTAAATCGTGATACCCTGATGATCGGCCTCAGCGAGAGAACTACGGAAGAAGCCATTGAATGGGTGGCCCACAAGTACCTGGTGGAGAAGGAACTGATCAAACAAATCATCGTGGTCCAGGTTCCGACCCGCCGAGCCTATATGCATCTTGATACCGTTTTAACGATGGTTGATGCAGATAAATTTCTCATGTACCCCGGGGTGCGAGATAACATTAATGTTTACTGGATGGAAAAGGGATCCGAAAACCGGGTGGAAGTTAGTAATGGTTACAGCCTGCAGGGTGCGCTGCGAAAAGCTCTCAATTTGAAGAGTGTTGAAATTATCTATTCCGGGGCGGATGATGAAATAACAGCTGCCAGGGAGCAGTGGGGGGACAGCACCAATACCCTGGCCGTCAGGCCAGGCCTGGTGATCGGTTATGATCGCAATGAAGCGACCAATGATACATTGCGCCGGCATGGAGTTGACGTCATTGAGATTGACGGTTCGGAACTGGTGCGCGGCAGAGGAGGCCCGCGCTGCATGAGTATGCCTCTGGAAAGAGAAGAATTCCCTGTCCGAAAATGAACAAACTATCTGTCAGGACCATTTATACTTTTGGTGATAATAGCCTTTCTGTAGTTCACGGATAATTACTTGTCTCGATTGGAGGAAATTTTGTGGAAAGAGAACTATCGTTGGAATTTGTTCGCGTTACCGAAGCGGCAGCCCTTTCTTCAGGGCGATGGATGGGCCGCGGTAATAAAGAGGCAGCCGATCAGGCTGCAGTTGATGCCATGCGTGCCGTATTTGATACGGTAAATATTAACGGCACAGTGGTTATTGGAGAAGGAGAAAAAGATGAGGCTCCCATGCTCTATATTGGAGAAAAGGTAGGCACGGGTAGTGAGCCGGTTGTTGATGTGGCCGTTGACCCGCTGGAGGGGACCAATCTTGTGGCCAAGGGGTTGCCCAATGCTCTGGCAGTTTTGGCCATCGCTCCAAAAGGCTGTCTTTTGAAGGCTCCCGATATTTTCTACATGAATAAGATAGCCGTTGGTCCACAGGCCAGGGGGTGCATCGAGCTTGATGCAACTGTCGAGGATAATCTTAAAGCCGTAGCAAAGGCTAAAAAGCGTGAGATAAGCGATTTAACGGCAATCATTCTTGAAAGACCTCGCCATGAAAAACTAATGGCTGAAATTCGTGCTGCCGGTGCCCGGGTCAAACTAATCAGCGATGGTGATGTGTCAGCTGCTATTGCTACAGCTATAGACTATTCAGGGGTGGATATTCTTTTTGGCATTGGTGGCGCGCCGGAGGGAGTCCTTGCAGCAGCGGCTTTAAAAATCCTGGGAGGAGACATGCAGGCTCGCCTGGTCCCGAGGGAAACTGGAGCAGCGGCACAGCGGCAAAGGACCGATCAACAATCTCTCTCCAGGCTGCTCCAGCTTGATGACCTTGCTAAAGGGGAAGATCTTTTCTTCGCCGCCACCGGAATAACCGATGGTGATATGCTTGACGGTGTCCGTTACCGGGGGAAGACGGCGGAAACTCATTCCCTGGTGATGAGAGGGGTGACCGGGACTATCCGGAATGTCAGAGCTACCCATACCCTTGCTCGTAAACCGCACTTCGTCTCACGGGATGCCGAATGCCGTCTGAAAAATAACTAAGCGACGGTCAGCGGAAAAGTGTTATCCTATTTTTATTGCCGATGATTACTTGACAATCAGGACGTTAGTTTTGGCAGCCTGTAGCACTGCGTTGCTTACGCTTCCAAGAAATAATTTTTTAATGCCGCTGTTGCCTCGCCGGCCTATAACAATCAAGTTGTAATTGTTATCAGCGGCAACCTGGGAAATCACCTCGGGAGGGTGTCCCATCTTAAAAATAGTTTGGACGGGTATATTATGTTTTTCAAAGGCTTTAACTGCTTTAGCAAAATATTGTTTCCGTTCTTCGAAAAGCCTTGAATCTAAATCTTTCAGCTGGGCTTTTTCTTCCGGGGAAAAGGGATATTGCCCCTGCCAGTAATCGGGGAAAAAAGGAGCACTTTCGTGCACGTGGATGATTGCCACTTCGTTAATCGAACAATCACCGACCATTTCGGATGCTGCCTCAATAGCCTTTTCACTGTTTTCCGAGCCGTCTGTGCAGACAAGTATTTTCATTTTATCATCCTCCCTATTAACTAAGAATAATTCGTCAGGAGCAGGCAATAACCTTCTTTATAAAATTCAGGTTTTTAGCAATACCTGGAAGATTGACAGAGGATGCCAGTGGTTTCCATGTAAATATATATTTTCCCCGGGTTGGTAACTATGTTAAATCTTCCTGGAATAATCAGGAGAGGGATAAAAATTGAAGGAGCCCACAATAAAAGACATAAAAAGGGCGGCAGCAAGAATTAATCCATATGTACACCGCACTCCCGTCTTTACTTCTTTGGCTGTCAATCGGCTGGCCGATGCAGAAGTATTCCTGAAATGCGAAAATTTACAGAAGACAGGTGCATTTAAAGCCCGCGGGGCTGTAAATGCCGTATTCAGTATTGATGAAGAAAGCGCCGAGAAAGGTGTATCAACTCATTCCTCCGGCAATCATGCCGCAGCCCTGGCATACGCTGCCCGATGCCGGGGCATCAAAGCCTTTGTTGTAATGCCGGAAAATGCTGCACCGGTGAAAAAAGCGGCGGTAGCAGAATACGGTGCAGAGATCACACTCTGCCGCCCTACTCTGAAAGATAGAGAAGAAACCCTCCAGGCTGTTGCCCGGGACAGCGGATCTGTAATTATCCATCCCTATAACGACCTGAGGGTGATTGCCGGCCAGGCTACTGCCGCCCTGGAATTGCTGGAAGAGGTGCCTTCTCTCGATGCCGTTATTGCTCCGGTTGGCGGAGGAGGGTTACTCGGTGGAACATTGCTGGCCGTGTCTGCATTGAAAGGGAGTACGGCTGTTTACGGTGCCGAACCTGCCGGCGCCGATGACGCTTATCGCTCTCTAAAGGCGGGGCATCTGATTCCTGTTCGCGATCCGGATACAGTGGCCGATGGACTGCGTACCTCCCTTGGAGATTTAACTTTTCCGATCATCCAAAAATATGTTGATGAAATACTGACGGTTGATGATGCTGTGATTATCAGGACAATGAAACTACTCTGGGAAAGAATGAAGCTGGTTGTCGAACCGTCAGCTGTCCTGCCGTCAGCCGTTTTGCTTAACAGGCGAAAAGCGATCAGGGGTAACCGGATCGGCCTCATAATTTCAGGTGGTAATGTCGATCTCAATCGTCTTCCCTGGCAACAGGGTACTAACTGGAGAGAGTGATTGCTTTCAGGGGGCAGGCATTGGCGCATCGCGAACATCCCTTGCATGGTGAAGGATTGGCAAATGGAATATCGTAAGGATCTTCCTGCACCAGGATCTTCAGCGGACAGGCCAGCACAGCGACGCAGATGCCGTCGGGGCATTGTTCCGGGTGGCATTGTTTGTAATTGATGATGGCAATAGAGTTCGGCACAAAATCGCCTGCTTTTCTTAACATGGTTCATAGATTGCTATTATTTATATATTATGATAATATAATAATAGGTAAATGATAGTCAAGGTTCTTCAAAATGATTTTTTCTACAGGTGCGTTAGAGGTATATCCTGAAGAAGGAAATATAAGAATATTTTTGGTGCAGGATAAAAACCCCTGTAGTCTATTATAACTCTCTTTGAAAAGAAATTATAAAAAAGGGGTTGATCATTTATATTGAACCATGTAAAATGATATAGAAGTAATGATAGTTAATTAATAGGATTACAGTTTATTTATATTCGTTTCTTAAAAGGGACGAATATTGTTATGTAATGCTAAACAAAAAATCGAGGAGGTTATTTTATGAAAAAGAAATTAGGTTTGTTGCTGGTTATTTTACTGGCCATTTTCCTGGTTGCCGGCTGCGGGGAAGCTCCGGCCGAAGAAACACCGGAAGAGATCCCGGAAGAAGAGCCTGAAGAAGAAACCGGCGCAGACGGTACTCAGAAACTGGGGCTTGGCGTAGTGACATCTGTTGCCAAATCTACAGATGCAGATTTTGATGCTGGTATCAATCCGACAGCTCAGGCAGATGTTGTGATGGCAGCTGTCCTCTTTGATGCAGAAGAGAAAGTGGTCAGCGTGACCATTGACAATGCCCAGACCCGCGTTGCTTTTGATGAAGAAATGCAGGTTTCCACCGATATTTCCCAGCCGGCGGAAACGAAGCGTGAACTGGGTGATGATTACGGAATGGGTAATATCTCCGAAATAGGTAAAGAGTGGTATGAGCAGATAAATGAACTTGAAAACTGGATGATCGGCAAAACTGTTGAAGAAATCAAAAATATGCCGGTTAAAACCAGGGATGAAGCTCATCAGAATGTCCCCGATGTTCCCGAACTGGAGACTCTGGTCACCATAACTGTAGAAGATTACATTGCCGCTGTCGAGTATGCTTACAACAATGCAATTGAAGTTGAGAGTGCAGTGACAGCTGGCCTGGGGCAGAATATATCAACAGCCAGGTCGATGGGGCTGGATGAAGACGCTGAGATCAATCCCTTGGCCCAGGTCGATACGGTTATGGCTGCTGTTGCTTTTGATGCTGACGGGGTAGTTGTTGGAGCCCAGATTGACAATGCCCAGATCAGAATCAACTATGATGCCGAAGGTACTGTCACTTCAGATAAGTCGGCAGTGCCGAAAACTAAAGTGCAGCTCGGTGATGACTACGGTATGGGCAATATCTCCGAAATAGGCAAAGAGTGGTATGAGCAGATTGCCTCACTTGAGGAATGGATGGTTGGCAAGACAATAGATGAGATCACCGGTATGCCGGTAAAAACCAGGGATGAAGCCCATCAGAATGTTCCCGATGTTCCTGAACTGGAAACCCTGGTCACCATTACAGTTGAAAGTTATCTGGCCGCAGTTGCTGAAGCGGCTGAAAATGCCAGGTAATAATCCCCCTCCCCAAAGTGGATGGAAACAGACACTCCCTTGCTCAGGCAGGGGAGTGTTTTATAACGGCGAATTAATATTACGAGGGATTAACATGAAAAAAATTATATTGATAATGATGTTTAGCTTATTTATTGCCGGATGCTCAGGAGCGGAACAACCCGTCAAGCATAAATATGCCGATTCATTTTTTGATACTTTCGATACCCTCGTCAGGGTGGTCGCTTATGCGGACAACGAGGAAGAGTTTGATCGATACCTGGATCAGATCCACGATCGATATATGGAATTGCACCGGCTTTATGATATTTATCTAAATTACGAAGGAGTTAGCAACCTCAAAACTGTCAATGATAATGCCGGGATTAAACCTGTAGAAGTGGCGCCGGAAATCATTGATTTAATTCTTTTCAGTAAAGAAATGCATACCCGTACGGGTGGCATAACCAATATAGCCATGGGATCGGTTTTAAAAATTTGGCATCACTACCGCAGTGAAGCCAATTACGACCCTGCTGGTGCCCGGGTTCCACCGCTGGAAGACTTAATTGAGGCTTCCCGGTACACTGATCTGGATCAGGTAATCGTAGATACAGAGAAAAATACTGTTTTTCTTGCCGATTCCCGGATGAGCATTGATGTCGGTGCTGTGGCTAAAGGATTTGCCACGGAGATAGTGGTGGAAGAAATCGAGGCCGCCGGCCTGACAGCCGGGGTCATTAGCGCAGGAGGAAACGTTCGCCTTATCGGTACACCGCCGGAGGAGGAGCGGGATCGGTGGGGTATAGGAGTGCAGGATCCCGACGCCTCGATTTTTGGCGGTGAAGAAAAACTTCTCGATGTTATTTACCTGGCAGGAGGCAGCGTTGATACCAGCGGAGATTACCAGCGTTACTACGTGGTAGGCGGTAAAGCTTATCATCACCTTATTGACCCTGGAACGCTGATGCCGGCGGAGCATTTTCGAGTAGTTACAGTAGCGGCCGACAGCGCCGCCGTAGCTGATTATATGTCAACAACTCTTTTCCTGGTTCCCTTCGAGCAAAGTTATGCCCTGGTTGAGAGCTTAGACAATTTTGAAGCTCTCTGGATTTTACCCGATGGGAAGATGAAAAAGACCGATGGAATGCGAGAAATGCTTAAGAGCAGCGGGGCTGGAGGCAGTAATGCCGATTAGTAGCTATCTGGAATGCAATTATATCGCTTCAGTATCCTAACCCGGCGTTCTTTTCAGGATCTTTTTTCTAATCAGTCCTCAGACCTGCTGGTCAGCTGTCAGCATCTCTGGCAATGGCTGAGCCTTTTTGCCTGCAGGTTAAAAAGCAGATATAATCAAACGGCGTGGGTATTTGCACAGAGCAAATTTTTTTTGCTCTGAATAACGGTTCCATTTTGGCCAAAAGACAGGTTACTATAACTGCAAGAAAGGATGATTAATTATTTTTAGGATAAAACCGCTTCATCTGATCATTGTTATTATTGGATTTACTGTATTCCCTCTGCTGGGAGTGCTGTATTACCAAACGAATGGCCTGATTGGTGGTTTCGCCATCGGCCTGGTCATTGCCCTGGTCGTCAGTATGCTTCACAAGAGCTGATGAAGCAGTAGCCGTTGTAGTGTTATTTATCCCTGCCCTCTGCAGGGGAATAAACAAAAAACCACCTTGTGACCACCTTGTGTAGATAAAGGAAGTTAAATTGTGAAATAAAGAACGGAAGATAAACATGTCTCGGGCATGATGTCTTCCGTTCTTTTTTATGGGTTACAGAGAAGCCTTGACTGTTATTTAGGGTTCAAAAACGGTTCCCATGAAAAGGATCGTCCCGGTCATTTCATCAGTGATGGTGAAAAAGAAGGGGCGGTCAATAATCATCGAAAATTGTTCCGGCATGGCTGTTACTTCCACTTCAACAGAGGTAACAGCCGCTGCTTCTGTGCCTTCTTCGGTCACGTCGATATATGTTTTATGTTTAACCTCACTAATGAACAGGCGCGGCGGGATGGGACGCATTCCGCTGAAATCGGCGGCATTTTCATCAAAAGCGATCTCCATACCCAGATCGGAGAGGACTTTATTTAAAGACAGATCACAGGCGAAGCTGAACCGAGGCAGGCCTAATTCGCCTTCCATGCTGCCGAAGGCTTCGTTCCACCCATCCCAGCTTTTTTTATCCAGTTCGCTTAAAATTTGTTCCAGAGTTAAATCCCCGGCAGGCAGAAACAGGGTCATGGCAATCCGTTCATTTTTCCCGTACGGAAGACGGACAGCCTGGAAGAGATCATTTTCCAGGTACTCAAGCTCGCCGTTTTTAAACATTACCGGATGTTCCTTTGTTGTCCCATCGGGTAGTTTGAAGGGAATTTCGCGGGTTTGATCCGGATCAAATTCTTCGGCCCATGTACCCTTGAAATAGAGGGCGTTAATCAGAAAGAGGATCGTTTCCGGATTAATGGGCGGTTCAACTATTCCATCTATCTTCTGATTTGTTTTTTCCCTGACCCAGTCGTTGATGACACCGGCGGCGTCCGGGTTGGAAAAGTCCAGATCCGTTATTTCGGCTTCATAAAAATCGCGGTTTCGCTTGATGAAGGTTTCATTAAATTCCAGGCCTTTGCGTGTCCAGAGTGAGTTGGCCACGGCCAGCTCGACCTCCGGATCAGGATTCTGCAGGATAGTAAGCAGATCGGCAAAAGCCTTGTTGATTTCTTCTCCGGACATTCCTGTCAGGAACATGGTCTTTTCCATTGCCGTGCGGGTTTCGCCTTCCGCGCCTGTACTGGCCATGGCCAGGGCGGTCAGGATACTGGAGGGTGAAATTAACAGGTTGCGTCCCTCATCTGCCTGATGCAGCTTTTTGAAAAGGCTGAAGCCAAATTCGTTGTTTGACTCAATCAGGCGTTCATCGAGTTCTTCTACAGGGGCTGCTTCTCCTTCCGGCAGGTCTGGCAAACTACATCCCGCGGATGAAAGCATAACAATTAAAGCCATAGTTACAGCAGCGTATAACCGGTTTTTTGCCCAAAACATTTTTAGTCCCCCTCAAGAAAGTAGCTTTATTATGATGACCAGCAGGATTCACTTATGGTTCCCGAACCGGTCATTTGTCCCATCACTGTAAATATTTTAGCCTTACAGGAATGCTGAAAAAGGATGATCTTATAAAAACGGTGAATATTTAAGGTAAAGCCTGTCTGATGGAGGAATTAAAATGGATCAATATCACAAGAAAATGCTTGAAGAAGAAAAAAAGAGACTGGCTGTAGCACAGGGCAGTGAACCGGCCGATCTCCTGCTCAAAAACGGGCGGATGATCAATGTTTTTACCCTGGAAATTGAAAAAGGCAACGTTGCCATTTCTGGAGAACGAATTGCTGGTGTGGGCAGTGATTATACGAAAGGCAGAGAAACCGTTGATCTCGAAGGAAATTATGTAGCACCGGGACTGATCGATGCTCACCTGCATGTTGAGAGCACCCTTCTTCTGCCGCCGGAACTGGCCCGACTGATAGTTCCGCATGGGACAACAGCCATTATCAACGATCCGCATGAAATTGCCAATGTTATGGGCGTGGAAGGAGTGGAATTGATGCTGGCAGCCTCTGAAGGGCTGCCCTGTGATTTTTTTGCTACAGTTCCTTCATGTGTGCCCACCAGTGTGATGGAAACTGCTGGAGGCGAAATAAATGCCGAGCAGGTATCCACGCTTCTGGCTCATCCACGGGTGGTTGGCCTGGGTGAAATGATGAATTATCCCGGGGTGTTAAATGGGAACGAAGAGGTGCTGCAGAAAATATTTGCCGCCCACAGGGCCGGAAAAGTGGTTGATGGGCATGCCCCTGCCCTGAGTGGTCGCGCCCTGCAGGCATATACAGGTAGCGGTATTTCTACTGATCATGAATCGATTACTGCCGTGGAAGCCCGTGAAAAGCTGCGGAACGGAATGAAAATAATTATCAGGCACGGTTCGGCGACTTCAAGCCTGGCCGATTTGCTGCCTCTTGTTACCCCTGCCAGCAGCGATATGTTCATGTTTGGCAGCGATGATCGGGAAGCGGGCGAGCTGCTTGAAAAGGGGCATCTTGATGAATTGCTGACGACAGCTGTTGAACTCGGGGCGGAACCTCTTACGGTTGTTAAGGTTGCCTCCTACAATGCCGCCCGTCATTTCCGGCTTTATGACCGTGGAGCAGTGGCTGTTGGTTACCGGGCTGACCTTGTTATCTTCGGAGACTTGAATGAATTTCCGGTCCAGATGGTTTTTAAAGATGGCCGACCGGTTGCCCGGGCAGGACATATGTTAAACGATGTTGCTGCTTATGAACTCCCCCGATCCGCCTGCTGCACTGTAAAATTAAACAGGCCCTTGCAGGAAAAAGATTTTACCCTTTCATATCCATCGGAACAGGTGCCGGTGATTGGTGTTGTTCCCGGGCAGCTGATCACAGAAAAACTGTTCATCCATGTCCAGCGGAGTGAAGAGGGGAATATTTCTGCCCGACCAGGTCCGGAATTGAACAAGATTGCCGTAATCGAAAGGCACGGAAAGGGTGGGGGAATGACCACGGCCCTGATTAAAGGGCTAAACCTGCAAACGGGGGCGATAGCTTCCAGCGTCGGTCATGATTCTCATAACATCATCGTGGTTGGGGCTTCGGAAAAGGCAATGGCTGTTGCCGTAAACGAGCTGGCCAGCATTGGCGGCGGTTTCGTGGTTGTGGGAGGGGATAACCTGGTGGAAGCGAGCCTGCCCCTCCCCGTCGCTGGATTGATGACAGCTGAAAAGGCGGAAACAGTAGCCCATAAAATGTCGGCAGTACTTTCAGCTGCCCACCGTTTGGGCACCGATCTACCGCAGCCTTTTCTTACCCTTTCGTTTATGGCTCTGCCCGTAATCCCTTCGCTGAAAATTACTGACCGGGGTTTGGTTGACGTCGATAATTTTGCCTTTCTCTGATAACAGAGAGCAGGTTTTATCCCCGGGTTTCAGGTATCGAGTTCTTCCATGATTTCATAAAAGTTCTCAAGCCGTGTGAGGACCTGGCCTCAAGAGAAACTGTTTCTGCCGGCATATATGCGCTGAGCCGTCCTACTTTTTTTACCCATTGTTTCACGCATTCATTACCTGCACAGCCGGCTACTTTCCCTGGTGGATATCCCTGCAGCAGCGGGTCAACCCGGTGTCTTGCGGGCGAGAGCAGTTTGTTTATCTTCAACTCCGCGGCTAGACCCGTGATTCTTCTTGAGAGAATTTGCGTTCTATCTCAGCCCAGATCCGTTCTGTTTCTTGTTTCCAGGCCAGAGCTGATTCGTCCATTTTGCGGGCTGTCTCTCCGTATAATATGTCATCTGCCCCTTCATGAGTCGGCCGGGCATCCGATTCGGCTACAACGTCCCGTAATTTTTCCGGGACATCAATCAGGGGGCAGGGCCGGAGCAGGTTATTGCTAAAGGGCTGTCTCTTCTGATAGGCGGCAAACAGCGGATTGGCCAAAATTTCCCGCAGGCTTTTGCCGTGAATTGTGCCAACAGTAAAATGGACAAAGGCACACGGTTCTACATTGACATTTGCTGTTATATGGAAATAACGGCGGCCACCGGCGATACAGCCCCGGGTTAACTGTCCGTCGTTCCAGAAATCGGCTACCTGGATCGGTTTAGTCTTCCGTATCTCGCGGATGCGGTAAACCAGGGACCCCCGCTGTTCAGGAGTAATCCTCATGGAGAAATCGGGATTGCGGCCGATGGGAATGTAGTGGAAAGACCAGCCGTAAAATGCGCCTTTCTCAATTAAGAAATCGATGAATTCCTCGGAAGATATTTCTTCGCAGTTATCCCTCGTAACTGTGACACTGAAACCAAAGGCTATCCCCTTTTTCTTCAGGTTTTCCATGCAGCGGACAATTTTATCAAAAACACCTTTTCCCCGGCGGTTGTCCGTTGCTTCACGCCATCCCTCAATACTTATTGCCGGGCTGATGTTGCCGGCGCTGCGTATCCACCCGGCAGTGTTTTCATCGAACCGTGTCCCATTGGTATAAACCATGAAAGCAACATTGTATCTGAAGAAATATAATTGACAGCCTGCAGTAATTTTTCCTGAAAAGGAACCTGCTTCTCATTGAGTCGGTAATAATTCCATTTGCCCTTTTTTCGACTGATGATCAGGCCGGCCTGCTGAAGCACTTTCAGGTGGCGGGAAACGTTGTACTGACATTCTTCGAGCGCATCAACTATTTCGCAAACGCAAACTTCAGTCTTAATCCTGTGCAGCAGAGCCAAAATTCGAACTCGGTTTTTTTCAGCGAGCCCTTTGATTATTTTGATATAGTTGTCCATTATTATCACCAACAACATATGCAACTTTATGCATATATGGTAGCAAAAAAATAGTCCCCTGTCACGATACGGACACGGGAAATGTATCTTTGCGAAACCACTTAAAGAGTAAAAAAACTCCTTCTCACGAACATATATCTAATCAGGCTGCTTCGATGCTGTCAATTAGTGAGTTTATATAAGCCAGGCGCATATCCCCGTTTCGAATATCAATATCTCCGTGATTTTCGGCGCTGGAAAAAATTAAAACCGGGTAGACCACACCTGAAATAAGCTGGAGGACTTTAAAGCTAATTGAGTTTTTCCGGTTGAGGCCGGTTATTTTTTTTACCAGCGGGGCGAGGTCTGTTTCCAGTAAATCCAGGTACGGGCCGATAAAAGTGCTTTCTCTTTCCAGGATTTTGGTCCCAATAAGATAAATGATGCCGGGATATTCAATCAAGTGTTTTATAAGTTCGTCCGCCCAGTTGATCAGTCTGTCGCGCGGGCTGAGGGATTCATCGCCCAGGTCGGCATAAATAAGGCGGGTTTTCTCCATGAGCAGCCTTTCTATTTCACTGAGTAAATTATTTTTTGAACGGAAGTAATAATTTATTGAAGCAATATTCACTTCGGCCCGGCTGGCCACTTCCCGTATTGTGAAGTTCAGGTTCCTTTCCCGGCCGATAATTTCAGCTGCTGCTTCAAGGATTTTGGATCTGGTGTCGGTCTTCTCTTCATCCATTGTTTATCACCTCGCTTTCTTGAAAGTCGAAAAGTTGAATCAATCTGTTCCAGAGTTCGATTACCAGCAAGTCTTCCGATTCCGGTGCAATTTCTTCCTGTTTAATTAGATCCTCCTCTGCGGGTATGACGATTTCCTCGGTTTGCATAATAAATTGGACTTCACTGTACCGGTTATGTTCATTGTCAGCGTAGGATCGGTAATCATCAGCCAGCTTCTCCATCAGTTCCAGTTTGGCTGCGCCATATTTAGCTTCGTTAACCCCTTCAATTAATCCTTTTTCCATGGCCATGATTCCGCTTTCCCGCAGCTCTTTCAGGCCTTCTGTGAGTCTTGTTTGTCCGTATGTCAATTCTTTTAAAGCTTCAGGCAGCCTGGATAAATCGGTCAACATCCCCTCCGCTTCTGAGATCTTGTCATCAATTTGCTTGTAGTAATCAGCAAAGCTGTCCAGTTCTGCTGACACATATTCAAGGTATTCTCCTGCTTCATGCCATTCCTTGTCGGTGACATCATTTAATTCTTTCAGGAATTCCACTTCCGGAAGATAATCTTCCTGCCAGAACCTTTCCAGCGATTGCAGGGCATCATCCAGTTCACTGATATTTCGATCAATAATCTGCCGTTCTGCAAAAGTGGTGTCGAGAGATTTTTCTCTCGACAGGATGAGCATTCCCAGTTCATATAAACCTGTTCCCGGTTCGTTTTCAGCAACGAGGCGTTCCGCTTCCGACCTGATCCGTGTATCTGTATCTTCAGCAGCGGCCAGGCTGTCGTTGAGATCGGCAATATGATTCTTTAGTTCTGCCGAACTGTCGGCCGCAGTGGCAATATCGTCAGTGATTGTCCCCGGATCAGGGAGATTTTCTATTTCACCGAGCAGATCCTGCATGGATGAAACGACCTCGGTCAAATCCTCCGCGGCGAAGCCTGTAATTAGTTTGTCATAAGTGGATTTTTGTTTGCTGTATTCGTCAATAAGGGGGCTCCATTCAGCTGTCATGTCTGTCATTTGACCGCTTTCCTGCTCAAAACGCCTCATCCCCTGCAGGAGAAGATTTGCTCCTTCCTCAAGCTCAGCCAGTCCTCCGGAAAGCATTGAAAACCCTTCCAGCATCTCGACGAGTTCATCCTCTATATCGATCTCGTTCATTGGGGGCAACTGGGGGGTAACAATGAAAGAAATGCTGCCCAGCTCAATGTCATCGCCGTCCATGCCGATCTTTATTTCAGCTTCAGGGTAAGGGAAAATCATGAAATTGATACTGGCGCTCTGGCCAATGACTATATCAAGCCCTTCTCCGGTGTCAATATTTGAAAAGCGATTTAAATCAACATCCATCGTTCCCTGGACAAGCAGAGGAACATAATTTTCTTCTTCCACTGTGACCAGTGTGCCTTCATGATCATGATAACTCACTGTCCCATCATAGAGGAGATTATTTTCTGCCTGAATGACAATTTCCAGCCTTCCGTCTTGTCCCCCCAGGGAAGAAGGAGCTACCGGTTCACCATCCAGGTAATAGGAGATATTGATATCAACGGGCAGTTCTTTATCGAGGGTTCCCTCATAATAGAGCTTGTCGATCTTGAGCAGTTCACTCTTCCAGAGGAGGCGGTTTTCCTCTATTACCGGCTCGGCGGAAGATGTCATGTTCTCCACAGAAAGATAAGTTCCGTAATCGGCAACCAGGGGAGCTTCGGGATCGTGCTGCCCGTAAAGCCGATTGACAATCTGCTGTTCCAGAACCGATCCGTCGTGATCGAGAAGCACGTATACTGTTTCGTCTTTATAAGCCGGTGTTTCATCGGTTTTTGCCGATTCATCCTGTCCTGTCGATTCATCTTCTTCCGGTGATAATTCAAAAACCGGGGTATAGCTACCCGCACCGGTTGTTTGAAACCCTTCTTCGAGATAGTAACCCCCTGCGCCGATAGCCAGCAGAGCTATCAGCATAATTACCAATGGGCCAATTATTTTACGCAGCATAAGAACCCCTCCATTAAAACCTTTACTTTTTCTCTCTGTCAGAGCAAACTGGCCAGCCGATTGTAGTACGCTCGATCACCTTTTCAAAAACTATCAGCATAGCAGGCAGCAAGGAAAATATAACTACCATGCTGATCAATGCCCCCCGGCCGATAAGCAGAGTCATTTCCCTGGTTGTTTTTATCCCTGCGATCAGGGAAATGCTGAATGTTGCTGCAAAAAGGATCAGGGCACTGGTGAGGATAGATCGGCCGGTATCCTTTATGGTCTGTCCGGTTGCTTTTATTCGTTCCCCCATTATGCCCAGGTTTTCGCGATATCTCAGCGTAAACAGGATGGCGTAATCAACAGTTGCCCCCAGCTGGATGGCCCCGATTATGATAGGGGTCAGTGAGGATACCGGTTCTCCCTGGTAATATAAAAAACTGAGATTGATCCAGATAGCCAGTTGAACGGCCAGAACCAGCAGAAGGGGAAGTGACAATGATCGGAAGCTGATTGCAATGATCAGGCCTATGGCAATAACAGAAAAGAGGGCTACATTGCGGGCATCAACTTCGGACAGGGTTGCCATGTCCCTCGTCTGGGCAGGTTGGCCTGCAACGTAATATTCATCGTGCAGGGAGCCGGCTATTTCTCTGATGCGATCGATGGTAATGAAAATTTCTTTTTCTTCTGCCTCAGGTGACAGGAATACCATGATGTTGCGGTAGCCTCCCCCCTGGAACTCGCTGATCATCTCTTCGGGGATCATCATATCCGGCACAGCGGGGTCAACCTGTTCTGAAACAGAAACTACAGAATCAACGTGTTCAACTTTGCTCAGCAGGTCAACAAGATCGCTCTCCCTTTTCCGGCCTTCGTCGGGAGTAATTAAATAGGCTACATCTACAGCACCGTATTCTTCCATGATTTCGTCAGTAGCTGCTGCAGCTTGTGAATTGCGGGGTAAATAATGAACATTAGAATAATAGTATTCTACATTATCCTGAGCAAGATAGGCCGGCACAGCAATAATGATAAATACAATCAATATCACCGATCGGGATTTAGGCAGCAGCTTCGCCGTTGTTTGAAAAGATGGCAGAATGGCCCGGTGTCGATAGCGGCTGCTGAAAGGATAAAATGTCAGAATCAGGCCGGGCAGCAGTGTCAGGGTGACAAGCAGACTGATCACAATCCCTTTGCCCAGAACCAAACCCATGTCTCCACCGATTCCATTTTCCATCACCATCAGGGCGACAAAACCGCCAATTGTAGTCAGGGCACTGGAAGCAATAGTAACAGCAGTTTTACTGATTGTATTAACCATCGCTTCTTCAATGCCAATCCCTTTTGCCTTTTCTTCTTCAAACCGGTGCATCAGAAATATGGCATAATCCAGCGATATACCAAGTTGCATTACCGCGGCAATCGAAGCAGTCAGGAAGGAGATTTCCCCCTGGAAAAAGTTGCTTCCCATGTTGATAACAATAGCTACTCCAACCGCGGCCAGGAACAGGATCGGGTCCAGATAAAGAGAAGTAGAAATGGTTAAGACTAACAGGATCATGATTACTGCAACAGTTGTATACTGGAGCATTTCATCATCGATTGCCATCTGCATATCGGTTAAAATGACCGGTTCGCCGCCGAAATAGAGATCATTGTCCGCTCCGGTGATAGCGTTTATTTCCAGGACAGCAGCAACAGTTCTTTCACTGCGGGCATTTTCTGAAAACTGGATTTGCAACAATACCGTGTTATCCGTTGTGAATCTATCTCTGAGCGTGGGATCCATAAATTCCCTGGGCATATATATATCGCTGTAGCTACCAAGCCAGGAAATTTTATTGATACCTTCAATATTTTCCAGTTCTTTGATTAAAAGCTCAATTTCAAAATTTCTTTTATCCCTGGCCATCATCAAACCGAGTCCGGATAGAGCGAATTCTTTTTCCAGGATCTCTTCCCCCTGCTTTGAATTCAGATTGTCCGGCATATAGGAAAGCAGGTCGTAATTAACTCCGGTGGTCAGGTAGCCGATAATAGCCGGGATCAGTAAAAGTATGTAGCCGGCGATTATTAATTTCCTGTATTTAACGATAAGACGGCTCAACTTCTGCATGAGTTACCTCTCCGGCACATTTTTACGGATCTAACGTTTATTTTAAACAAGTAATTTAAACTAATGTTTTAATTACTTGTTTGCATTATAATGCTCTGCCGAAGTATTGTCAAACTGTAATTTATTGATTTTGATATTTAATAAAAAAACCTTAACAAAAAGGATCCTCTGTTATATAATGTAGCGGAATTGATCGAATCTGAAAGGGACGGTTTTTAATCGTCCCTTTCAGATTGAAGAATGAAAACAGGTTTTGGCTGTCAATAATATTTGCATTGGGATATTTTCTTGGTTAATATAAGTGAGGATATCTGTTTCTGCTGCTCTCGGAAGGTGGATTTGATGGAATGCGCATATTTTTTTGGCGGTGGCGGTGTTGGTTATGAGCTGGCCCGCAATCTATCTGAAAAAACCAGGATGTTGTGGTTATCGAAAAAAGCGAAAGCAAGGCCCGCCGCTTTCAGGAAGCTCTCGATGTGATGGTCATGGTAGATAATGGAGCAAACGCTTCTGTCCTGGAAAAAGCGGATATTAAAAATGGTGATATGCTGATCGCCGTGACCCAGCATGATGAGATTAATATTATTGCCTGTATGCTGGTCAAAAAATATGATGTTCCACTGACTATTTGCCGCATTCGCAATTCAGGGTATGTCGATCAGACTTCAGTTTTAACACCAAAGCAGCTCGGCATTGACCTTGTTATTAACCCCGAAAAAGTAGTCGCACTGGAGATTTCGAGGATGCTTCATTTCCCGGCAGACAGCGAAATAGAATATTTTAACCGGGGCAAAGTAATGATGCTCGGAGTTACCGTAGGGGAGGAAGCTGGCATAGCAGGTGTGCCTATAAAAATATACAGATGCAAGGTCAGGAGGCCATTATTGTTGGGGTTAGCAATAACAAAGGTCAGTTCGCTGTCCCCGGTGGGAGTGACATTATTAATCCAGGGGATAAAATTTACCTGCTCGGCAGCAGTGGAGCATTAAAAAATCTGTGCACCCTGCTGCATCACGAAAGCTGCTTAATCCGCCAGGTAACCATCCTGGGCGGAGGGATGATTTTCCTCTTGCTGGCTCAAATGCTTGAAGAGAGCAACCAGCCTTTCTTTGTAAAAATAATTGAGAAAAAAGTTGAACGGTGTGAAGAGCTCAGCAGGTTATTAAGGAAAACCCTTGTTTTACAGGGTGATGCTACCGAGATCGCTATGCTCAAGTAAGAGGATCTGGAGACAGCCGATGCAGTGATTGCTGCAACCGGCGACGATCGTTTTAATATCGTTGCAGCTTTAATGGCCAGGCAGTTTGGTGTTGAAAAGATTATTTGTGAAGTGAGAAAACCGCAGTACGTTTCCGTATATAGCACCCTCGGTATTGACAGCGTAATCAATCCCCGTTTACTGGCAGCGGCCCAGATTGTGCGTTTTACAAGACGGGAAGAAGTTGTTGCTCTTTCAATCCTGCAGAATGAAAAAGCGGAGATCGTTGAGCTGGTTTTGCCTGAGTCGGCCAAAGTGGCTAATAAAAAAATAGCCGAAGCCCGTCTTCCGCGAGGGATGCTAATCGGTTCCATTGTCCGCGATGGTGAACTGATCATTCCCAGCGGAAGGACAAAGTTACAGCCCGGAGACCACCTGGTTATTTTTGCTGTTCCCCAGGTCAGCGTTAAATTGGATCGTTATTTTGCTCCGCTCGCTACCAGGGGAGTCCGTAAACATCGAGCAGTTGACATCCCTGGCACGGAATAACAATTGCCTGCAAACTGATGAATTGGATCCGATCGGAGCGTGGAAATTTAGATGAGCCGTTTTCGCATTTTTTACCTGCTGGGGATCATGCTTCTCTTTCTGGCCCTGATGATGCTTATCGCCTCTTTCTGGTCTCTCGGCGAGCAGGGGCCGGACCGAATGGCTTTTTTGAAAGCGATTCTGTTAACAGCCGGAGTCGGCTTTTTTTTGTTTAAGCTATTTTCGGGTGCTACCCGTAAAGAATTGAGCCTGGTGGAAAATTTTACCCTGGTAGCACTGGCCTGGTTTGTTGCTGGTATTTTTGGTGCTCTGCCGTTTCATTATTTTGGACTTTTTGATGGGAGTTTTATTGACGCCTATTTTGAAGCGGTTTCCGGGTTTACCACAACAGGGGCAACCCTGCTGGATGATATTGAAAATATACCGCGGGGGCTGCTTCTCTGGCGCGCTCTCACGCAGTGGCTCGGCGGCATGGGGATTATCGTTCTTTTCCTGGCTATCCTGCCCCGTTTTGGTTTTCGCAGTATGACTATGTTTAAAGCAGAACTGCCCGGCCCCATTGCCGAACGTCTTGTGCCACGCGTGGTGGAAACAGCACGCCGGCTCTGGTTTATTTATGTAGTTCTGAACCTGTCTGAAATAATCCTGTTAATAATCTGCGGGCTCGATTTTTTCGATGCCCCCACTCATTCTTTTACGACAATGCCAACAGGAGGGTTTTCCACTTACACCTCCAGTATAGCTGCTTTTAATAACCCTGCCGCGGAAATAGTGTTTACTTTGTTTATGTTTCTTGCCGGGGCCAACTTCGTTCTTTATTTCCGTCTAATCCGGGGGGATTTCAGCATTCACAGAAACCCAGAGCTGTGCTTTTATACAGCAGTTACAGCCCTGGCTGTTATTCTGATCACTGCTGATATCTACAACCTGTGCGAGGGAGAAATATTTGCAGCTCTGCGATTGGCAGCATTCCAGGTTGTTTCAATAATAACCACGACCGGATATGCCACAACCAATTTTGATGCCTGGCATCATTTTTCCTGTGTTTTGCTCCTCGGGCTGATGTTTATTGGAGTATGCGGAGGTTCAAACGGCGGGGCAATAAAGCAGGTTCGCGTCATGCTGATGCTTAAATTTTCTATCCGTGAGCTTTCGAATCTGGTCCACCCATCGGCGATCTCTTCAATCAAGCTGGGTGATCAAAATTTATCTGAAGAAGTCCTGCGCCCGATTATGGGTTTCGGTTTTCTTTACTTTGCCCTGACTGTTTTTGCCACCCTAATTTTAAATGGGCTTGGTTTGGATTTCGAAACTTCTCTTTCCGCTGTTGCGGCCACTATTGGCAATGTCGGGCCCGGCCTGGCCGGGGTGGGTCCTCTCCATACCATACCTATCAGGTCATTCCTCCCGTGGGCAGAGTTATGCTCTCCATTATGATGGTAGTCGGTCGCCTGGAGGTGTATACTGTCCTTGTTATTTTCCTGCCGGAATCGAGACGTCTCTGGCGTAATGTTCTGGCTTCAAAATAACCGGACGATTAATTGACCGGAGTGGTTAACCGGGGCGATGATTATCGGGCAGCAGGAATGATCCGGGAAAAGGCAGGATTAAAGCTATTTAATAACGAAATAATAAACAAGTGTGTTTAAAAATATTGTATGGAAGTGCAGGTGAAATAGATGTCCATCAGCTACATAAACGGTGATAGAATATATTATGCTTTTCTGGCTGGAGCCAGGGAAGTCGTTCTGAATAAGGCAAGGCTGAACAAAATAAATGTATTTCCGGTATATGACAGCGACACTGGTAACAATCTCGCGGCAACTTTTAATTATATTGTTGATTCAGTGAAGCCTTCACGAAGCATTAGCGATACGCTTCGTTCTATTGCCGATGCTTCACTCAGTGGGGCAAGAGGGAACTCGGGGATTATCATGGCCTCTTTTATAAACGGTATTTCCAGGGAAACAGGTCATCATAAGCGTCTTTCGACAAGGTCCTTTGCCCAATCGGTCCAAAATGCGGTGCCTTATGCTTATAATGCCGTTTCTAACCCTGTTGAAGGGACCATGCTCACTGTTCTTCATGATTGGGCTGATACATTTCAACGGCTGGCTAAAGAAACCAATGATTTTGTTAGAGTATTCCTTAAATCGGTTGAACGGGCCCGGCAGTCCCTGAAAGAAACACCGGATAAATTGAAGGTGTTGAAAGAAGCCTCGGTGGTCGATGCCGGTGCACAGGGTTTCGTTCTTTTCCTCGAGGGAGTGGCCAAACTTATTAACACCGGAGATTTAAAAACCCTGCTGTATGGAGAAGCTCCTGATGCGGCAGTGGCGGAATCGGCAGCAGTCATGGGGGGAGATATTGAGTACCGTTATTGCTCTGAAGGATTGGTAGCCGGGACAGCTATTGACCACGCCCGACTCAGACAATCGCTGGAGAGCCTCGGGGATTCGTTAATTATTGCCGGTACATCCGAGAAAACAAAGGTTCACATGCATACAAACGAGCCTGAAAAATTTTTCTCAAGTTTGTTTGAGTACGGCACCGTAACCAACCAGAAAGTTGACGATATGCTCCGGCAGTACCAGGTAGTTCATCAAAGATTGGCTGAAGTGGCGGTGGTGACTGATTCTGCGGCAGATCTACCCCCTGAATTAATTAATGAACATCAGATTAGCATTGTCCCGATCAATATCAACATAGACGGATCCGCATTTCTGGATAAAGTATCAGTGAAACCTGAACAAGTTTATGATCTGGCCGGCCGGGCATCTGAATACCCTTCTTATTCTCCGCCTTCCTTTAATGCTGTTTATCATCAGCTTTCCTTTATTGCCGAACACTATCAATCAGTGATCATAATCTCGGCTTCCAGAGAATTTAGCTCTACCGGAGATATATTTGAGAAAGTAGCCGAGAAATTACGCGATGATGGAACGGCTGTTAATGTAATTAACTCGCACACAAAATCGGGTGCTCACGGCTTGCTGGTTCTTAAAGCAGCCCGAATGGCTGCCAGGGGTTGCAGTTATGAAGAGATCGTGGATAGCATTGAAAACCTTCTATCCCGGGTCAAAATGTTTGTCAGCATGGCCGATTTCAAATATCTGGTCCGCAGCGGCAGGTTCAGCTTCCTGCAGAATTTTGTATTCTCCCTTTTTAAGCTCAAACCCCTTGTTACTTTGGATGAAGAGGGCCGAGACAAGCTTTTTGCCGTTGCTGTAAACCAAAGGGCAAGCCTCAATAAAATTGTTAACGCTGTTAAAAAGATCAACAATGGAACGCCAATCGACAGCTACTGTATTGTTCATGCCGGGGCTGCGGAACTGGCAGAAAACTGTGGCCAGGTCATTGCCGGTTTGCTTCAAAAAGAACCGGAATATGTAACAGAAGTATCAGCGGCATTTGCAATAAATACTGGCCGTGGAGCTGTAGCTATTTGCACAGTCTCTGACACTGGAAAGGAAGAGTGTGCCCTGTGCTGATTAAACATATATTTACTGACAAAATTGCTCACAGTTCTTACATGCTCATCGGCAGCCGAAGCTGTGCGGTACTTGATCCACAGCGGGATGTTGATATTTACATCTAGGAGGCGCGCAGGCGGGGCGTTAAAATCACCATGATTATTCTTACCCACCTTCATGCCGATTTTGTTTCGGGGCATATAGATCTTGCCGAAAGAAGTGGAGCGGAAATCTATGTGCCTCTGGCGGCAGAGTGTACCTTTCAGCATAAGTCTGTTTCTGAAGGATACATCATTAAACTTGAAGATATGCGCCTCGAGGTCATTGAAACGCTCGGGCATACCCCGGAACACGTATCTTACATAGTTACCGATCTTTCCCGGGGTAAGGAGCCTGTCGGTATATTTGTCGGTGATCTTCTTTTTGTCGGCGACGTTGGGAGACCTGATATCTTTCCGAATAACGCGGAAGAACTGGCGGGCAAACTTTATGACAGCCTTTTTAATAAAATTCTGAAGCTGCCTGATCACTGCGAAATATACCCTGCTCACGGTGCAGGCTCTCTCTGTGGCAGGTCAATCGGGGCCAAACATCTTTCAACCCTCGGTTATGAAAAACTCTACAACCCTGCTCTGCAGATTAAAGCCAGGGAGGAATTCATTCGTTCGCTTACTGAAAATATGCCGTCTGCGCCGGATCATTTCCTTCGCTGCAGTGATATAAACCGACATGGGCCGAGACTGCTTTCATCCTTTGCGCCCCTTGAAGAGTTGAAGCCGCAAGAATTCAAGGAAGCGATTGCTGATTCGGAAGCCGTGGTAGTTGATATCCGCAGTTACTCCGCTTATGGCGGAATGAACATTGGGGGATCATACAATATTGAACTTCGGGGGAATTTCCCCACATTCGGCGGCTGGGTCTTACCGACGGACAGGGACATATACCTGGTCGGCGACAACTACAATGAAACAGTATTAGCGGCCCTCTGGCTGCGCAGAGTAGGCATGGATCGGGTCAAGGGTTGCCTTGCCGGAGGTATGCCCCCCTGGGTAATGTCCGGCCTGGAAACGGAATCGGTGCAGTTGATTTCGACTGAAATATTACATGCTCTGGTCACAGGAAATAATCCGACAGCACTAATAGACATCCGTACCCCCCTCGAATATAACGACAGTCATATTGAAGGGGCGATCAATATCCCGGTCCCCGATCTCCGGATCCGGTACAGGGAACTTGACCCCGATTTGCCCTTGATACTGATCTGCAGTACCGGTTTTCGCTCCGGTCTTGCAGCAAGCATTCTAAAGCAGCATGGTTTTAAAGATATCAGTCATCTTGCAGGTGGAATGACCGGTTACAGCGCTGCTGGTTATGCCAAAAAATGTGACATTTGTGTCAACCCCCACGGTTCAAGGTTTGCCGTTACCATTCAGTAAAGGAATACCGGCCTAAATAAAAAGTTGACGGTTTTTAAAGGAATTTCTGTTCTGAACCAAGAAGGCATTAACTCATACCCGAATAAGGAGGATTTTTTGTGGATATATTTGTAAAAGCAAAAGAACTTGGTTCTGAAATCCGTAAAACCGACGAATTTAATGAATTGAACAGAACCACTGAGAATGTGAAAGGCGATCCCGAAGCCAATCAGCTAATTGAAAAAATTCAAAAATTACAGCAGCAAATTCAATTTTCTCAGCAATCGGGAGTGGAGCCAAACCAGGAGCAGATCGATGAATTCAACTCGGCGAAAGGGGAAATGGATGCCAGTTTGACCATCCAGGCCTATGCCCGGGCCCGCAACAATTTTGATCAGCTTATGCAAGATGTTAACAAGGCCATTAGTGACGGTATCAACCCGGAACAAGAAAAAGAAGAATAAACAGCTACCCTGTGTATTAACTTATTAACTTATTGCCGGGCCGTTTTAATTGGCCCGGTTTAATTATTTCAAAAAACTTCATGAAGCTGGATAGTTTCTTTTTCCGGGCAGGCTTGATTGCATCAACTTATTTGCAGACAACAAAAAGAAGGTGTCAGGTCTTTGGACAATGTAAGAGCAAAAGAAATGGTAGTGAAGGCTGGAAAACGACTGGTGGAAGAAGGGTTGATTGCCCGGACATGGGGTAATGTTAGCTGCCGGTTGAGTGACACCCTTTTTGCCATTACTCCCAGTGGACGCCCTTATGAAAAGTTGACCTCGGAAGATATCGTGGTTATGAACCTTGATGATCTGAGCTATGAGGGCAACGTGGAACCATCTTCGGAAAAGGGAGTTCATGCCGCAGTTTACAGGCAGCGTCGGGATGTTAATTTCACCATTCATACTCACCAGTATTATGCCTCGGCTCTTAGTCCCCTGCAGACTGCCATCGAGATTGAAGAAGTGGAAAATGCTTCTTTGATCGGTGACAGGGTCCTGTCAATTCCCTATGGAATGCCGGGCAGTAAAAAGTTATCTGAAAATGTTGCCACCACTTTGTCCCGTTCGAAAGGGAAAGCTTACATTATGACTGCTCATGGGGCCCTTTGCCTTGGCGTTGACAGTGAAGAAGCATTCCGGGTTGCTGAAAGGCTGGAAGAGATCTGTGCCAATTACATACTGAAACAGTACAGGAAGATCAGCCAATCGGACTCTGCCGACTGGCCATCATTGCTTAATTATTATATTACCCGGAAATCAAGCAAGGAGAATGATTGTATCTGCCAGGAGCCCTGCAGATTTTACAGCAGTAAAAGGGAAGATAATGGTTTCATTTTCCCCTCCGCTGTTGGGACCGACAAGCCCTTGTCATCAGGAGATGGCCGCCCCGTACCGATCAATCTTGAACGGGATTTTAGAGCATGGACTGAGGGAAAATTAGATCCCATTTTATCCGTTCACCACGCTGTTTACCGTTTCAACCCTGCCGTAAAGGCTATCATGCACGTACTTTCTCCTAATGTTCTCACTATTTCCCGGACTGGCGAGAACATGTACCCTATGATTGATGATTTTGCCCAGATCATAGGGGAAAATGTTCCTCTGGTAAAGTGTGACCCGGCAGAATCTACCATGAAGGCATCCCGGCAGATCGCCGGGTTGTTGAAAAAACGCAGTGCTGTTCTGCTGGCATGCGGCGGTGCTCTGTGCTGTGGCCCTTCGGAAGGGGACACCCTGGCGGCGGCGATAATCATGGAAAAAAATGCCCTGGCGATGATCGTTTCTTATCTTTTCGACAGGGGCTGTCCGCTAAACCCTCTTGAAACCAGATTGATGCGCACTTTTTACCTTAAAAAATATTCCCTCAAGGCAATCCGGTAAGGTCCCACTTCGCAGGTCTATTCCCCGGTTTATCTTTCATCCTTCGGCCCGCCAAATGCTGAGGGGTTGGCCAAAGCTCGATATGTAAAATAATTTTCTTATAATTATATGTTGTAATATTTTCATCTTTATGCTATATTGTAAATAATATTTCTTTTATTCTTTTTTTTCCGCACAAGGATGGATTCAAATGGCGCTTTACAAATACTTTTTGAAAAGATTGGTTTTAACTATCCCGACTCTTCTTGGCGTCAGCATTATTGTTTTTTTACTTGTCCACATGATCCCAGGCGATCCCATCGACATTATGCTTGGTGATCGTGTTACAGAAGCGGTCCGCCTTGCGCTTGAAGAAAGGCTTGGTTTAAATGAACCGCTACATATTCAGTACTGGCAGTGGTTTAGCAGTGCTCTGCATGGAGATTTTGGTATTTCCATCAGGAGCAACCAGCCTGTAATGGAGGAAATTTTGACCCGCCTGCCGGCCACGATTGAATTGACCGTAGTGGCTCTTATGATTGCCGTATTTTTTGGGATCTACTTTGGAGTTAGTGCTGCCCGCTACCGGAATACCCTCATTGACCAATCGTTAATTGGCTTTTCCCTCCTTGGTGTATCAATCCCCATCTTCTGGCTGGGCATGATGCTCATTTACCTTTTTGCCGTTATGCTTGGTTGGCTTCCTGTTTCAGGCCGATTGTCCATGGGGACCGCTATTCCTACTTATACCGGCTTGTACTTGCTAGATTCATTGATTGCCGGTCAGATCGGTTCTTTTATCGATTCCGTAAGGCATTTGCTGATGCCAGCTGTTTCACTGGCCACGGTTTCACTGGCTCTCGTGGTTAGAGTAACCCGCTCTAGCATGCTTGATGTCCTAAGTGAAGATTATATTCGCACTGCCAGAGCAAAGGGTATGCAAGAAAGAAAAGTAGTCTATACCCACGCCCTGAAAAATGCCATGATTCCCGTTGTGACAGTGATCGGTCTGCAGCTGGCCAAGCTGATGGGCGGAGCGATCCTTACAGAAACGGTTTTTTCCTGGCCGGGCATCGGGCGTTTGCTGGTTACAGCAATCAATGTCCGGGACTATCCGGTTGTGCAGGGTGTGGTTTTCTTTGTTGCCTTTGCCTTTATTGCTATTAACATCATTGTCGATTTGATTTATGCCTATCTCGATCCCCGTATCCGTTATGAATAAATGGAGCAACAGGGTGGTGAGTTAAACCTTTGCTTAATGAGCTAAATCAGATTTTGCGGGTTTACAAGCGCAATAAACTAGCCGTGGTGGCATTTTTCATTGCCGTTCTGCTGATGGTTCTGGCTGTAATCGGTCCCTACATTGCTCCTTATGATCCGGTCGAGATTAACCTCTCGGCAAGGTTCGAACCAGGTTTCTGGGGAGGTAATACCGAGAACCTGCTTGGCACTGACAACCTGGGTCGCGATATTTTTTCGAGAATTCTCCACGGAACCGGTATCTCGCTTAAGGTCGGTTATGCCGTCATTGCCATTACCGCGGTTGCCGGCCTTTTTATTGGCTTAGTATCAGGTTATTTCGGCGGAGTGGTGGATATTGTTATCATGCGTTTCATCGATATTCTCCTCGCTTTTCCTCCGCTCCTGCTGGCTTTGGTTATCGCCGCTACCTTGGGAACTGGTATTGAGAAGGCGATGCTTGCCATTGCCATTATCTATATCCCCAGCCTGGCCCGTATTGTCCGGGGATCGGTACTTACGGTGAAAGAGATGCCCTACGTGGAGGCTTCCCGGGCCATGGGGGCTGGCAATATATGGATTATCATTGGTCATGTTTTGCCCAATGTTCTTACGCCGGTTATTGTTTACCTGACCCTCCTTCTTGGAGATGCCATTTTATATACAGCCGCTCTCGGTTTTCTGGGCGTGGGTATAGATCCGACCACGCCGGAATGGGGAGCAATGCTCAGCAGCGGTAAGGATTTTATGATCCTTGGCAAATGGTGGATAACCCTTTTCCCTGGGATCATGATTTTCCTGGCGGTTTTATCTTTTAACCTCTTTGGGGATGGGTTACGTGAAGCGGTGGATTCCAAGCTGAGAATGAATTGATTTGCAGAGAGGAGCTTTTTTCTTGACAGAGGCACAGGTTTTGGAAGTAAAGGACCTGAAGGTTGAATTTACAACTGATCGTAGTAAAACTTTTGCCGTGGATGGTGTCGATCTGAACCTGGGGCAATCTGGAACCCTGGGTTTGGTTGGCGAGTCGGGGTGCGGTAAAAGTGTCACTGCCCTGTCCATCATGAGACTGCTTCCTTCTTACGCTTCTGTAATCGGTCAAATTATGTTTAAGGGAAAGGACCTGTTAAAAATAAAAAAAAGTGAAATGACCAGGATCCGCGGCAACCAGATCTCAATGATCTTTCAGGAGCCGATGACTTCATTGAATCCTGTTTTCACAGTTGAGTATCAGCTGGCGGAAGTCCTGAAGCTTCACCGGAACGAAGATCAAAGGGGGATCCGCAGCCGTGTTGTCGAGCTGCTGAGCATGGTCGGGATTCCCAACCCTGAGAGAAGGAGCAGGGATTATCCTCACCAGCTAAGCGGCGGCATGAGGCAGAGGGTCATGATTGCCATGGCTATGGCCTGTGAGCCTGGCCTGTTAATTGCCGATGAGCCGACCACTGCTCTTGATGTTACCATCCAGGCGCAGATCCTTGATTTGATGAAAAGATTGCAGGAAAGTCATTCTACCAGCCTTCTTTTTATCACCCACGATCTGGGAGTGATTGCCCAGATTGCCGATAGAGTGGCTGTCATGTACGCCGGGCAGATAATGGAATATGCAGATGTTAAAGAACTTTTTGTTGCGCCCCTTCATCCTTATACCCGCGGTTTGCTGAAGACAATCCCGCAGGTATCGAAGAAACAGTCTCGGCTGGAAGAAATTAAGGGAACGGTTCCCAACATGTCCAGTGTTCCGCCGGGTTGCCGTTTCAATGATCGCTGCAGCGAACGGATGCCGCGTTGTTCAGTGGAAATACCACCCCTGACTGAATCCGGAGGCCGAAAAGTACGCTGCTGGTTATATCTTTAAAAACCGGAGAGATCAATGATGGAGCCTTTACTGAAGGTCGAAAATTTAAAGAAATATTACCCCATCAAAAGAGTGGACAGCTTCACGAAGCTGGATTATCTGAAAGCACTGGATGGTGTGAATTTGGAGCTTTATGAGGGTGAAACCCTTGGCCTGGTTGGGGAATCGGGTTGCGGAAAATCCACCACCCGCAAACTGCTGTTGTATGTTGAGCCACCTACCGGAGGAGCCGTTTATTATAAGGGTAAAAATATATTTGAAATGAATGTAAAGGAATTGAAAAAATACAGGCGCAATGTGCAAACTGTTTACCAGGACCCCTATTCCAGCCTCAACCCCAAGTGGAAGGTCCTGAAGCTGGTGGCTGAACCGATGGCTATCCATCATATAGGCAACCGCCAAAGCCGGGGAAAAAAAGTAAAAGAACTGCTTTCCCTGGTTGGACTCCGGGAAGGTTACATTGACAACTTTGCTCATGAATTCAGCGGTGGACAGAGACAGCGCATCTGCATTGCCCGTGCTCTTGCCCTCGATCCGAAAGTGATCATTGCCGACGAACCGGTATCCGCCCTGGATGTTTCCATTCAGGCTCAAGTGATCAATTTGTTCAAAGACTTAAAAGAAAAGCTCAATCTTACCTATATATTTATCTCTCACGATCTGAGTGTAGTTAAACACATTAGCGACCGGGTAGCCGTGATGTACCTGGGCAAAATTATTGAGATTGCCGCCACTGATGATCTCTTTAACAATGCTATGCATCCTTATACCAGGGCACTGGTTAAGGCGATTCCGGTTGCCGATCCCACCATAAAAGCTGCTGCAGCGGTTCTGAAAGGTGAAGTGCCGAGCCCGATTGATCCGCCGAGCGGCTGTGCATTCCATCCCCGCTGTCCGGAAGCAATGGATATCTGCAGGGAAGTTGCCCCTGAAAGACGGTTGAAAGAAAAAGGACATCAGGTAGCCTGCCATCTTTACCCGCAGGTTAAGTAAACGGTGGGCAAGCAGAATAAAGAAGAATTCAATGAAAAAGCTTCTCTGCATAACTTGAAAGAAAATAGATTGGGAGGTGAACGAAAAATTTATTAGCATATGATTTCCTTAAAGAGGGGTAACAAAAGCAAATATGGATCACCTGGTAACTCTGCATCAATTTTTAAGCAGGCAGTAGTTTGCCTGACATTCAGTGAAAGAGAGGTTTGAATGATGCGCGGACAGCTGAAATATTTTATGGTTTTTGTGTTGGCGGTTTCCCTCCTTTTTTCTGTGATCGGCTGTGGGAATGGTGCTGATACTGTTGATGAGACGGGCGAAGAGGGTGAAGAAACCCTGCCTGAAGAATCGGGTGAGAAGATATTTATCATCGCCCGGGGCACCGATGCCAAGACCCTGGACTGTGGTTATTCGTATCATGAAGGGGAAATTGATTTGGCCTACCACTTTTATGATGGGTTGGTTAAATTTAAAGACGAAACCCTGGAAATAGAGCCGGCCCTGGCTCTGGACTGGTCCGGTTCAGAAGACGGCCTGGTATGGACTTTTAACCTGCGGGAAGGTGTAAAATTCCATGACGGGACCGACTTTAACGCCGAGGCAGTCGAATTCAGCTTCATGAGAATCCTTGATGAAAGCCATCCCTACTATGGGCTTGGCGATCAGGGCCTGGCTTATATGGACTGGCTTTTAGGTGATGCTATTAAGGAAGTAAGAGCAGTGGACGATTATGTAGTAGAGATCGAACTGAACGATGTATTTGGTCCTTTTATGACCTACATGGCCATTTATTCCCAGTATATTGTTAGTCCCACAGCGGTGGCGGAATATGGTGAGGATTATTTCAAGAATCCTGTCGGAACCGGCCCATTCAAGTTTGTTGAATGGAAACGGGACGAATATGTTACCATGGCTGCATTTGAGGATTACTGGGGAGAGAAACCGGAAATTGACACCCTGATCTGGAAAGTTGTCCCTGATGAATCAACCCGGTTAATGGAGTTGCAGTCGGGTAATGTTCATGCAATTAAATCTATCTCACCGGCCCAGCTTGAGACGATCCAGAACGATGCTAATCTGAAACTGCTTCAGGTAGCCGGATCAAACCTGTTCTATGCAGCCATTAATCATAAGGCGGAGCCGTTCGATGATGTCAGGGTCCGGCAGGCTGTAATGCACGCTGTCGATTTCGATTCGCTGGTGGACAGTGTTTATGAAGGACTTGGTACCAGGGCAATCAATCCAATGCCGCCGACCATTTTCGGTTTTAATGATGGTATTGAACCGTATGCTTATGATCCGGAAAAAGCAAAAGAACTACTGGCCGAAGCCGGCTACCCCGATGGGTTTACCATGGATCTCCATGTTTTTGCTGAATCAAGAAGCTATGTGGGGCGACCAGTTGATGCCGCTGAGATATTCAAGAGCGATCTTAGCCAGGTCGGTATTGACGCCAATGTGGTTGTAAACGAATGGGGGACTCATCGCGATCTGGTTAGAAATTATGAGCATTCAATTGGTTTTCTCGGCTGGTATGATGTTCCGCATCCCAACAACTTCCTTAATTTGATGCTGCTGAGAGCGGTAAATAACCAGTACGAAAATGAAGAACTCAATGAGCTTTCGGACAAAGCTCTGGCTACCTTCGATCGCAGTGAACAGGAGGCCCATTACAGGGAAATGCAGGTCATATCTCACCGTGATGTGGTTGTTGTGCCTGTAGCGCACAGCGATTACACGGCTGTGGTATTAAAAGATATCAACGGTTTCGAGCTGGATCCTCTCGGTAATGTCATTGCTCGGAGGGTAAGTTTCTAAATATTACAGAGGGCTGCAGGAAGAGGGGCTGCATAGCTCCTTTCCTGCAGCCAGGTTTAAAGAAAGAAGGCATCGAACAATGATCACAGTTTTCAAGGGAGCGGCGCTCATTGACGGCAGAGGCGGAACGCCTATTAAAAACGCGCTACTTGTAATCAAAGATGAAAGCATCATCTACGCAGGTGATGCAAATAATTATAACATTCCCGAAGAGGCGCAGGTCGTCGATCTGGAAGGAAGGTCAATTATTCCCGGATTAATAGACTGTCATATCCACATGGATCTGCACGGCATGGCTGACACCAACGATGAAAACTACGTAGAAGAAAAATTGCGGTCTATCAGAACTGCTTACAATATGGAGCTAACCCTCAAACACGGCATTACTACAATCAGGAACGCCGGCAGTGTTCACCAAATAGACTTTGCTGTGAAAAATGCCGTTGAATCCGGCTGGTGCAGGGGGCCCCGTATATTTACTTCCGGGCAAATTATCAGTATGACAGCCAGTGGGAATGATTACTTTAAAGGCATGTACCGGGAAGCGGATGGGGTTGACGAGGTTCGTAAGGCAACGAGAGAACAGATAAAGGCAGGAGCAGATTTCATTAAGGTCATGGCAACCGGGGCCTATATGAATCCTGGAGGTATACCGGGTGCTGTCCAATACAACCTTGATGAACTTAAAGTAATTGTGGAAGAAGCCGATAAGCTCGGTCTTCGTGTTGCTGCTCATGCCCACGGCACCCAGGGTATTATCAATGCTGCGCTGGCCGGGGTAAAGACTATTGAGCATGGCAGCTTTATTGACGAACGGGGTATTGAGCTGATGCTGGAAAAGGATATCTACCTGGTACCAACATTTGTCGCCGGGTACCATATCCTGGAGCATGCCCAGAGTCATGAAGTCCCCGATTTTATGATCCAAAAGAATGTTGACATGCGCAAAATCAGGGGATCCAGTATAAGGAAAGCCTTTGAGGCGGGGATTAAAGTGGCCCTTGGTTCTGATGCCGGGACCAGTTATAACCTGCACGGTTTGAACGCCATGGAGCTGATCCTCTATGTCAAAGAGGGTTTCATGACTCCCCTGGAGGCGATCTGCAGCGGAACCCGGATTGCCGCGGAAGCGATCGGTATAGAAGACCGGGTGGGCACTCTGGAAAAGGGCAAGATAGCCGATTTTGTCGTAGTAAACGGTGATCTGGTCAAATCTCTAGATTCGCTGCTGGACAAAATCGAGATCGTCTATAAAGAGGGGAAAAGTGTCCCCCTGTTGAATTAATGATCGCTCCGGTTTCTATTTTGCCGATTTTGAATCGGCCGGGAGAAGAAAAATAAGATGGTAGTGAAAAATGTTCTTTTCGATAAAATTAAGGAAAAAGGAGATTCCCTTTCTCCCAAACAAACTCAGCTGGCCAAGTACCTGATCAACAATTATAAAATAGCGGCATTTCAGACTATTGTCCAGATGGCTAAAGAAGCGGGCGTCAGCGAGGCTACCGTAGTCAGGCTGGCAACCGCCCTGGATTACACCGGTTTCCCGGAAATGCTTGAGGACTTGCAGGCGGTAGTTCAGTATGAGCTGAAGGCAGTGGAAACAATTCGCCATACCTACAGGGCTGATCAGCTCAGAGAGCTAAATATTTTGGAAACCGTGGTTAATAATGACCTGCGCAATATTAATCGCTTATTTGACAGCATATCGATACAGGAAATTGAAACAATTGTTGATATCATATGCAGCTGCGATAGGGTTTTTGTAATCGGTTCTTATTCCTCCGGTTATCTGGCCCAGTATTTTGGTTACAATCTGGCCAAAGTCAAGAAGAATGTGGTTACCCTAAGCCGGGATAGTACCGATGCCTTCAACATTTTTTTATCCTGCAGCCGCAAAACGGCTGTTTTTATATTTTCTTTTCCCCGCTATCCCCGAAAGATGCAGCTGCTCGGCGAGGCTTTTAAAAAAAAGGGAGCGACCATTATTGGAGTGACCGACAGTATTCTCTCTCCGCTGAAAGCGGTATCAGATCACCTGCTGGTTATCCCCCAGCAATATACTTCTTTTTCCGATCCCGGCTGTTCCATAATGCTTCTGCTGCAGGCTATTATAATGGAGTATATTTCACGTAACCCGGAGCAGGCGGAACGTGGGCTGCAGCAGTTCGACGAATATATCGATTATATTAAGTTTCTTTAGCAAAACGTTGTATAATATATTGTAAAAAATAAAGTTTAGAGCAACAGGCTGCCGGGCATGCTGTTTTATTTTTAAATGATCGGGGAGGATTACCCTTTGAGCTTCAGAATTGTAGAACGGGTTTTTTCCGAGGATGAAAAATTACCCACCATTCTCCTGGCCAATATCTATGGTGCGCCAAGTGTAGAAAAAAATCTGGCCAAGATGGAACAAATCATAGAAATTGCCCATAAAAAGAAGGTTAACGTGCTCATTTTCCCTGAACTGAGTGTGACTGGATATATCTGGAAGGCAGAACGTCGAGCGGAGATTTTTGATTTACTTGCTGCCGGGGAAAATGGTGCCATTGCAGCTCGATTAAATAATATCAGAGACAGCCTCACCGAGGGAGAGGATGGCCTGGAATATATCTTTTACGGTAATATTCGCCGGAAGGAGGAAAATTATTACAACTGTACTTTTATCCTTAATCCGGGGATCGATTACAGGAAGGAAGAATATATTTATGCCAAGGTTTTTCTCACACCCATCGAAAAAGATTTTTTTAAGCAGGGAACGGATAAACGACTGAGCATTGAAACAAAATGGGGACGTTTTGGCTTCCTGATCTGCTATGATCTCTGTTTTGTGGAGCTGCCCCGCCAGTATGCTTTTATTGACAGGGTTGATGCTATTGTGACCATGGCAGCCTGGCATTCACAGGCCGTTCGTGAATATGCTTCAATGAATACAAGGACTGATCATTATTACGGGTACCTCTGGGATCTGATGAATGCATCCAAGGCGGCTTATAACCAGGTCTGGAGTTTGGGAGCAAACTGGGTCGGCCTGCATCCCAGGAGTAAAGAATATTTCTGGGGAGGAAGCGGTATCTGGCCCCCTTCGGGGATGAAACTTTTGCAGGCTTCGAATATCAATGAGGAACTGCTGATCATTAGAAATGTCGATATAAGCGGGCAGAGCAGCAAGGAACAAGACGATTTTGATTACCGTATAGATTTTGAAGATTTTTACCGCAACCTTAAATACCGGGAAAAATGTCTTTACAGCCTGGAGGATTAAATTTGAGTGTGGCGGGGCTTTATTGAAAAGCTCAATGACAGGGTGAAGGATTAATCCCTTATCCTGTCCGGGCAAGACAAGGCAGAACTGCCCGGTGTACCTGCCTTAACTGGTGTTGTTTGATCCCTTTTCTAGATTGTTAATACTGCTGATGTAGGCATCGACATTGAACTTGGATTTACTACCATTATAACTCATGTAGCGGATCTTACCGAAAATGGGTCTTTCAAACCAGGCCCGGTCATGCACACCACCAATACTCCAGGCGATGCCGGCATACCCGTTGGGATCGCGCCCATCCATTGAATAGCCGTCGTTCAGCTTAATGGCGATTTGCATGGCCCGGGCCGGGTCTTCAGTCCACTCCAGGATTTTTTTAGCCCAGTACATGCGCAGGTAACCGTGCATTTTGCCTTTCAAAAGCATTTCTTTCTGAGCCGCGTTCCACAGGGGGTCATGCGTTCTGGCTTCCGTAAATTCCTGTAAAGAATAAAGATATTCCCGACGGTCGGCAGCATGAATTTCCAGGGTTTCTTTGGCCCAGCGGGGGAATGCTTCCACTGAATCGTAATGCTCATTATAATAACAGAAGTTGTCGGCCAGTTCGCGGCGGACGATTAGCTCTTCAAGGAAAGCATCTCCCCGAATACCCGGTTCTTCGGCATCCTGTACTGCCAGAGCCAGCCTCTGAGCACTGAGATGCCCGAAATGGAGATATGGTGAAAGGTCCGACTGCCCGCCGGCGGTGGGATCATTCCTTTTTTGCTCGTAATGGGGCAATTTTTCATTGATAAAAAGGTTGAGGGTGGCTAAAGCAGCTTTTTCTCCCGGCGGGAAAGGTAGAATATCCTTTTCTTTTTTGCTGAGACGGAGAAAAGAATATGCTTCGGCCAATGAGACTGTCGAGTCATCCTGGGCTGGGCTGTGAGGGTGCCTGGTGACCCGGGGAAAGGAAGTTAAAAATTGGGGAAGCAGTTTTTTTATCCTGGGGCGAAAAGTATAGGCGGCATATTCCTGTTTCGGGGAAGCAAGCGGACAGGGGACGATATTGTGGGTATCTGCTTCGAAAAAGGCGACGCCAATTTTTCCAGACACTGCTTTTTTCCAGGAGCGGCAAGTGCGCAGGGGAGAAAAATCGCAAACCAGTGCTCCTGCCTGCAGCTTGCGGCAAAAACGGGTTATTTCCACGGAAGGTTCCCCGGCCAACAAGTAGAATCCAATGTTCAGGCCCTGGAGCCTCTTTCCCAGCTCCTGCAGTCCCTCAAGCATGAAACTATATTGTGACTGACCTGCTTCCAGAAATTCAGGGGCGAGGCAGAACATAACAGCCAGGGGTGTTTTCATTTCCAGGGCTATTTCACGGGCATACAGTAGTGCCCAGTTATCGTCCACGCGCTGGTCGCGACTCATCCAGTAGATGACCGGGCCGCCGGTAACCGGTTTCTCATTCAGCCTCCAGACCCTGCTCCCATCGACAACCTCAATCATTAAGTATCTCCTTTTTCCAATCTGCCCGTTCAGTTAATCAGGCCGCTTTTTATAGAAGATTAATGTAGAACATTACCCAGAGGGTGCCGAGGGAACTGAGGGTGAGGATGGTGTAATGGATACGGCCACCTGTGGTCCATAATTTTTTCCACCAGGCAGTAATAGTAAAAATGAACATTCCTCCGCTCAGGAGAGCCGCTATCCGGCTCATACTTAAAAGAGGCGCCAGGACTGTAGTTCCGCTGAAGAAGAAACGCGGCACATTATAGGCCGGATCAATATCGGAAAGCATCCCGATCATCATCAGGGCAATAATGACCAGGACAAGAACAAAAGCTGCCGCAGTTAAGCGGGCGGCAATAGCCGTTCCCTGAAACTTTTTCTTCTCTTTCCGGAAAAGACGAACTGCCGAGGAAACCGTCCAGCCTGCCGCAGCGGTAATCAGAAGGAGCAGGGAGCCGCCGGACAGCAGACCGAGAAAGCTGCCTGTCCCGTACCAGGGTGCTTTAGCCATGGTCAGGGCCGGCCCTCCGGGGTACATAAATATTTGTCCCGATTCGGTGGCCTCAAATACGAGAGTATTGATCAGCCGTGTCCCTTCGCTGTTACTGCCGTGGAAAAAGCCGGGTTCCACTTCCACAAACTGCAGTGTTTCTTCAGGCATGGTCAGTGTCAGGAACCCTTCTCCGGTGACACCGACTTTCGCCGATTGAAACAGGGTGAGCATTTTCTCAACTGTTGAAAAATTGCTCCTGCTGGGGTGGTATTCTCCCAAATACATGGATGCTCTCTCCCGGCTTCCTGCGGGAAGGACTGGTTCCCAATTATCAGTCCCCGGGTAATAGCGATCCATAAAAGCGTTGACCAGGTATTCCCTTTCCAGCCCCCCGCCGCCGCTGTAAGAAACGAAGAGGCCAACATTTTCCTCCGGCAGGAGATATAAACCGCTGTTAAAAAGGAAGGTATTACCGCCATGAGTAATCAGGCGCCGGCCGTTAATGGTCTGTTCGATAAACCCGAGGGTCATTCCATCCTGCCGGGGATGATGAGAAAAATGCCGGCGGTGCATCTCACCGGCAGTTTTTTTATTCAGGATGATGGTATTTCCTCTGCGGCCCTTTTGAAGATGGACGATCATAAACCTGGCCATGTCGACGGCGGTGCTGCTGAGCCCGCCGGCCGGAGAAGCAGCGATTAATTCAAAATCACCACTGTAGTACTGGCCGCTGGAAAATTTATAAGCCCGGGCCATGTTATCGTTCAATTCTTCCGGCAGGGGCTGCCGGAAGGTGCTGTTTTCCATATTCAACGGGTCAAAAATATTTTTTTCAATGTATTTCTCAAAGGTAATTCCGGAAATGCGTTCGATTATATAGCCTGCCAGTGCGGTGCCGTAATTCGAATAGGCCATCACTTCACCGGCAGGGAAGACTCGTTCCGGCAGATTTTTTTTCAGGTATTCTTCCAGGGTCAGGAATTCTTCTTCAGCGAGAACGAAAAGGTCTTCTCCGGTGTCCTCAAATCCGGGGGTATGGGTCATCAGGTGAGTCAGGGTAATCGGCGCTGCCGGCTCCTTGTGGTTATCTTTATAAAGCCGGGCAGGCACTGTAAAGTCGAGATATTCGCTTATGTCGGTGTTAAGATCGAGCTTGCCTTCTTCTACAAGCTGCATTACCGCTGTCCAGGTAATAAGTTTTGAGGTTGACCCGGGCCGGAAAAGGGTAACGGCCGGATCAACTGCCTTTTTTGCTTCCAGGTCGGCATAGCCGTATCCTCTGGCCAGGATCAGTTCGCCATCCTGCACAACCGAAATAGTAACCCCGACAATATTGCCGGTGTCCATCTGGTTGTAAATGACACCGTCCAAAAAAGCCTCAAGGGCTGCCAGATCATCGGCCGGG
>JAGYMW010000015.1 GCA_018400435.1 Bacillota bacterium
TTTTGAAATTTCCCTCTCAACTGTTCGATTGTTTTTTCCCAACTTCGTAGCTATCTCAAGGGAACGCAGGCCTGCTTTTAACAAAACTTCAATTGTGTATCGTTCTCTAAGGGTTAGATGTTTATTTCTTCTCAATTCTACGATATTATTAGATTGGCTCATGGTATCTCCTCTGTATTTGTTTTGTTTAGGCACTAAACATTATACATTGGATTTACCATGAGTCTATATATTTTAAAATCTGCGGCAGTTTATTTTACAACTTACCTTCAAATATTTAAGAAGTTTTTAAACCCCGGTTGCAGGGAGGCAACATTTTCATTTAAAGAAGGAGTAAAAAGGCTGTTTATCGAAACAAACATAAGCTGATTGCAGAATTTTACTGCCGAAGGGAGCCCCTGGAAATGAAAATTGTTAGTGCCGCGGCGATGAGGGATGCTGACCGGTTGACGATGGAAAAATACGGTATGTCGGGCGCGGTCTTGATGGAAAAAGCTGGTGAAAGAGCGGCCGGATTTATTTTGAACCGGCGGCCTTTTGTAAATCGGGTTGTGGTTGTGAGCGGGCCGGGCAACAACGGTGGTGACGGGCTGGTAATAGCCCGGCTGCTTGAAAAAGCTGGTATAATAACAACTCTTTGGAGCACGGTCCAGGCCGGCAATTACAGGGGCGATGCAAAAATAAATGAAAACTATCTCCTGAAATTACTTTTTCCTGTGAAACGAATTGTCGATAGCAGCGAAATGGATAATTTCAGGGATAGCCTGAGCAGGGCTGACCTGGTGGTGGATGCTCTCCTGGGTATTGGTGTAGATCGCGAAGTTTCGGGTCTGCTGGCTGAAATAATTAATGCTCTTAACAGCTGTGGTAAACCGGTTCTTTCCATCGATATCCCATCGGGGGTGCATGCCGACAGCGGAGCGGTAATGGGACGTGCAGTGAAAGCTCAGTGGACCATGACTTGTGCCTGCCCCAAATTAGGGTTGTTTTTCCCTCCGGGCTGTAATCAGGCCGGGCAGATTTTAGTTGGTGAAATAGGAATACCGCAGGATCTGGTTGATGATCAGCCTGTAGAGCTGAATACAGTTTCCCGCGTACGTCTTGCTCTTCCCGAACGCCCTTTTGATTCCCATAAAGGATCGATGGGAAAGGTGTTTATCGTAGCCGGTTCACCGGGCATGACCGGTGCGGCGATCCTGGCTGCCGAAGCGGCTCAGAAAAGCGGGGCAGGCCTTGTTTACCTCGCTGCCCCGGCAAGCATATGCCCGGTCCTGGAAGCAAAAACTCTGGAAGCGGTTATCATAGCCTTGCCGGAGAAAGAATCCGGTATTATTGATCCTTCTGCATCGGATATGATTGTCGAGCGAATCCGGGAATGTGATGCCCTGGCGTTTGGACCCGGACTTGATCCGGGCGAAAATACTTCTGAACTGCTCGACAAGTTGATCCAGCTCAGCCCTGTACCTATAGTTATCGACGCTGGAGGATTGAAAGCTCTGGCCAGCAGGATCAATGTGCTGCGCTTGGCAAAACATACGCCTGTTGTTACACCCCATCCAGGTGAAATGGGTGCCTTGATTGGCAAGGCTGCCGCCGATGTGCAAAACAGCCGACTGGCCACGGCTGGAGAACATGCTGTGCTCTGGAAATGCATTGTCATCCTGAAGGGAGCAAACAGCATTATTGCTTTACCGGACGGCCGGGCTCTTATTAACCCCACAGGCGGGCCTTCACTTTCCACCGCCGGCTCCGGTGATCTTTTAACCGGGACAATCGTATCAATGCTGGCCCAGGGATTGAGTTCGGAAAATGCCGCAGGAAGCGCTGCTTTCATCCACGGGTTGGCCGGAGATCTTCTTCCACCCGGGCGCGGACACATGGCCCGTGATATTTTGGATTGCTATAAAGAAGCTTTTCGCCGTCTTGAAAATGCTTCGCACCGGGTGCCGGAAAATCCTTTCCTGACAGCGATCAGGCCTTTGTTCGAAGAAGAAACGGCTTGAATAGGGGCCCTGTGGATACTTGTGCAAGATCGGAAAAGAATTACATCTTTTCAATAAAAAGAATAATTATGAGGAGGGATCTGCCATGCCAGACTGTCTGATGTCTAACGACGAAAAGGAACTGTGTGAGGAGGTCCGGGCTTTTGTCAGGGAAGATGTGGACAGACAGCTGTTACAGGACATGGATGCTGACAAAATACGCTACCCGCGTGAATTTCTTGAGAAAGCGGCGGCCAGGAATCTTCTCGGCCTGCGGTTCCCTGTAGAATACGGCGGCCGTGGTTTGCCCTGGACTTCAGAAATAGTTGCTCTTGAAGAAATTGGTGTTCTGGGCACTTCGCTGGGGTGTCTCTATTCCCTGGTCAGCATCGTCGGGGAAGCGATTAACTACTTTGGATCCGAAAAATTAAAGGGAAAATATCTCCGCCCGACCATAGAAGGGCGTCTGACAGCGGCGGAAGCACTAACCGAACCGCATGGAGGCTCGGATTTTTTTGGAGCTGCCTGCACGGCAAGGAAAGATGGAGATTGTTATATCCTCAATGGTCAGAAAAGATTTGTGGTCGGTGCCGAGGGTGCCGATTATTTCATGGTTTATGCCCGGACTGATCCTGAGGGGCCTCCTCATCAATCGATCAGCGCATTTCTAGTTGATCGCGGCCCGGGAGTGAAGGTGGAGTACCTTTATGACTTGATGGGCACGAGGGGTGGCGGAACGGGCAGGCTTGTTTTTAATGATGTGGTTGTGCCTGCGGAAAACCTGCTGGGAGAGGAAAACGCCGGCGGAAAAATATTTTACCGGATGATGATTCCCGAACGGATGACCAGCGCCGGCGGAGCTCTGGGGATGAGCAGGGCAGTGCTAGAGATTGCCGCTCGCTACAGCAGGCGCCGCAAAGCATTTGGGACTACCATAAAAAATTTCCAGGCTGTCAGTTTTAAAATTGCCGACAGCATTACCCTGCTTGATACAGCTAGAGCCATTGTTTACATGGCAGCCCGCTCAGTAGACAGAGGCGACCCGGCCGGTCGGTCGCGGCGCCTTGTTTCTGAAGCGAAAAAGGTTTCTACCGAAAATGCCTGGAAAGTGGTAAACAATGCCATGCAGGTGCTCGGTGGAATTGGTTATACAAGTGTTTATCCCATCGAAAAGATGCTTCGTGATGTCCGGTTAATAATGATCTGGACCGGTACCAACGAGATTATGGATCTGATTATCCAGCATGAATATTATAAAGAACTGGCTGAAGAAAGCCATAATAAGCGCGACATAGAAATGGATGCACCCGCGGCGGATATGGTTGACGAAAAAATTTATGAATAGTAAAGCCGGGCGGTTGAATATTGTTGATTATTGCTGTCTGGAACTGGAACAAGGGAGGAAAGAACCAAACAATGGACAAAAAAACAATCAAGGCCGGCATGCTGGGTCTGGGCACGATTGGTGGTGGCACGGCCACTTTGCTGCAGCAAAATAAAACCATTATTCAGGAAAAAATTGATGCGCATATTGTTTTGGAACGAGTTCTGGTTAGAGATCCATCCCGCCTTCGAACAGTGGATCTATCTGCGAATTGCCTGACAACCGAGCCGGAGGATATTCTCGAGAATCCTGATCTTGATATAGTAATAGAACTAATGGGAGGGATTGAACCGGCCCGACGGTATATTTTACAAGCCCTGCGCAACGGTAAATACGTAGTGACTGCAAACAAGGATCTGATGGCTGCCCATGGAGCGGAGCTGCTGGCGGAGGCTCGACGTTACAACCGCAATATATTTTATGAAGGAAGTGTCGGCGGAGGAATTCCGTTGATCAGACCGCTTCAATACAGCCTGGCTGTTGATCGTATCAACCGTATTGTGGGTATTGTCAACGGTACGACAAATTATATTCTTACCCGTATGTCTCAGGATGGGATGTCTTTGCAGGAAGCCCTGGCCGAAGCACAGGAGAAGGGTTTTGCCGAAGCTGATCCGGGTAACGATCTGGATGGTTTCGATGCTGCTTATAAACTGGTGATTATGGCCGGGCTGGCTTTTGGTAAACACATTACCCCTGACCGGATCCACGTTGAAGGCATATCTGCCATCAAACAGCAGGATATTATATATGCCCGGGAGCTTGGCTACGCGGTAAAGTTGTTAGCTATAGGTGAGCAGTATCCCGAAGGATTGGCCCTGCGGGTGCACCCGACCCTGATCCCACTCGACCATCCCCTTGCTTCTGTTTTAAAGGAGTATAATGCTGTTTTTATCGAAGGTGAGTCGGTGGGAGAAGTAATGTTTTACGGACGCGGCGCCGGAGCGCTGCCAACAGCCTGTTCAGTGCTTTCCGACATAGTTGAAGCCGCCCGCTGTCTCCTTTATCGCATAGCCGACGGCGTTTTTATAAGCAAGACCGGCCATACGGAATTCATCCCCATTGGTACACTACAGGCCCGCTTTTACCTGCGTTTCCTGGCCGAAGACCGTTCTGGCGTTTTTGCTTCCCTGGCCAATGTTTTCGGTGATGAGAATGTCAGTCTTGATATGGTTATTCAAAAACGCCGTGTAGGCAACCTGGCTGAAATTGTCCTGGTTACCCATGATGTTCGTGAAGAATCTTTTCACCGTGCCCTGGTGAAGGTGATGGACATATCTGCTGTGCGGCCTGATCCTAGCATGATCCGGCTGCTCGGTTGATCAGCCGGCGAGCAGAAAGCAAGAAAGGCGGAAATAAATTGTTATCTCATTATGGGGCCCGCCCGGCATGGGCGGAGATAAACCTGGACCACATAGCTCATAATATTGGTCGGTTCAGGGATCTGATTGGTGCGGAGAGCAAAATAATGGCGGTAGTCAAAGCCGACGGTTACGGGCACGGGGCAGTCGCCGTGGCCGAAACAGCCCTTGAAGCAGGGGTGGACTGCCTGGCGGTGGCTTTTGTTGAAGAAGGAGTTGAACTTCGCCAGGCGGGTATCAAAGCACCCGTCCTGATACTTGGTTATACTGATCCGGTGCGTTTTCCAACCCTGTTTGAACATAACCTGACGCCCACGGTTTTCGGACTGGATACTGCCCTAACTTTTTCCCGCGCTGCTGTCGAACAGGGGATTGTTCTGCCTCTCCATCTGAAAATTGATACCGGAATGGGCAGAATTGGCCTGCTGCCCGACGAGGCGGTTGAAGTAATCAGACAGACGGTAAAGTTACCTGGACTGAGTATTGAAGGGTTGCTGACCCACCTGGCGGCTGCTGATGAAACAGATCCTTCTTATACCGTGGAACAGCTACTCCTTTTCGATCGCATTGTCGACCAGTGTCGGAAAAAGGGAATTAACATTCCGCTCATTCATGCTGCCAACAGTGCTGCGGCTATTTATCATCCTCTTTCTCGCTACGATATGATCCGCCTTGGGATTTCCCTCTATGGGTATTACCCTTCGTCAAGAAGGGGGACTGAACCCATTGATCTCTTACCGGTACTGACCTTTAAAAGCAGAATTGTTTATGTTAAAAAAGTGCCGGAAGGGACGTCCATAAGTTACGGCTGTACTTTCCGAACATCAGCGGAATCGGTTATTGCTACCGTGCCGGTCGGCTATGCCGACGGTTACAGTCGCTTATTGTCGAACAGGGGAGAGGTTCTAGTCCGAGGTGTGAGAGCTCCCATCGTCGGGCGTGTCTGCATGGATCACCTGATGGTTGATGTGACTCACATCCCCGGTGTGTCGAGAGGAGATGAGGTTGTAATCTACGGCCGCCAGGGAGGAGAAGAAATTGCTATCGAAGAAGCGGCTGCCCTGATCGGGACAGTCCATTATGAACTGCTCTGTTCCATTGATAAGCGTGTGCCCCGCCTTTACTTCCGCCACAAACAGCTGGTTTCAATTCACGATTTTATTGATGACCGTGTTTTTTAGTATCTTCATATTAGACTTCATGTCCCCGCAGCTTCACCATCCGTTGGATGAAAATGTTAAGATGCATTTTCAGGATAGTTTTTTGGAAGATAATTCTTGTGATGACATCTAGGAGATGCGTTTAGTATTTTCTGTTCTGTTTTTTGTCAGTTGGTAAAGACTTTATTCTCCGGCAGTGACGGATGCCGGTTAAAAAAAAGCCTGTTTTCCGCCAGGGCCGCCATTTTTATAGGCAAAGATGAGGGTCGTAAGACGGAGCGGCCGTGCAGGAGAACTGCACCGATCAGAGTGGGAAGAAATCCTTTTCGGAAATAATCTGCCACCAGGTGGTTATAGATCGCTGCTGCCGTTTGAGTGCTGTTTTCAGCGGCAATCATCGCCGAAACAGCCATTCTTGCACTGATGAATGTGTTGAACAGACCTTCCCCGGAAAAAGGATCCACCAGGCCTGCTGCATCACCGACCAGAAGCAGGTTTCCTGCGCCCACCGGCAGAAGTGGACCGCAGAAAGGTAGCAATCCCCCGCGGACTTTCTTTTCTCCGGGAGCGGGTGAAAATAAACTGCGGTAGGCAGCAATCAAATTATGGGTACTGGCCAGACCGCCCACCCCACGGTTGATCCGGCCTGGACGGTAAAAAGACCAGCCCATTCCTCCAAGCAGCGGCAGAGGGTAGAATTCGATACGGGTTGATTCTGTGGTTTCACTGGACGTCAACTGGGTGGAGATACCATGCCCACATGGCCGGTGGTGACCTTTCCGCAGGCCTGTCAGGCGGGCCACCCTGCTGTAAGCTCCATCAGCTCCGACCAGGTATCGGGTTTGCAATGCCGGATGAACTTTGCTATCAGTCCCGATGGTAAAAAGTTGTTTCTTATCGTCCCCCGGGTAAACTCCAGTAATGGTGGAAACCCGGTATTTCTCAAAGGGTTCTACTTCCCGATGGAGGGCACACTGGTAAAGAAAGAGATCAAAATCACGGCGATCTGTCAGCAGGCCAAGCATTTCATCTGCATGATAATGGTAATGCTTTTTTCCCCTGACCACGGTAAGATCGTAGACTGGAAAAGCTATTGCCCGGGGAACGTTCATTTCTTTCGGTAGCAGGGAGAGGCTTCGAGAAGATATGAGTCCTCCGCATATTTTATCCCGGGGCATCCGTTCCTTTTCGATGAGGGCTGTTTTTAATCCGGCAGCGGCAGCAAGGGAGGCTGTTAGTGATCCTGCCGGGCCGGCGCCGATTACGGCCAGATCGTACGGGCGGCTTCTGAGTTCGTTCCCCTGGGCGGTGGTTCTTTGATCAATATTTTTCATTATTACCTCTCCCGTAGTGGGCGTTGCAGTAGACCCTATGGTTTGATTATAGCCGGGGAACCGCTTTCCGGTCAAAAATAGTCAAACTTTCTTGACTGGACAGGGCGGATAGATTAAAATTATTCTATAATGAGGAATAAGTTTCCAATAAAATTCGCGGTCATATTTTTTGAAAAAGGCAGAGAACTGGAGTTTACCCATTACCGGTAGGATTTTTGAATTTTAACCGGCTTACAATAGCCGGTTAATTGTTTTAACAAAGTTGATCCAGGGAGGTAGAGGCTATGAGTGATGATTTTATCAGGGAAGTGGAACATGTGGCCCGCCTGGCCCGCCTTTCGCTCAGCTCTGAGGAAAAAGAGCTTATGGCCGACCAGCTCAGCGCTATTCTTGAAACAGCTCGAAAGGTGCGGGAAATCGATACGGTGGGAATTGAACCGACTGCTCATGTCTTTTCTATCCCAGCCTTCCTGCGAGAGGATGTTATTTATCCTTCTCTCCCCGTGGAAAAAGTTTTGCAGAATGCCCCAAAAAAGATGAAAAGCTATTTTCGTGTTCCCAGCATTACCGTGATTGAAGAAGAGTAGCATTTAATAAGGCCGGTCTGTACTGCCGAAGCTGGTTAAAGGAGACAGAAAAAAGATGGAGCTATATCAGAAAACAGCGGCTGAGCTGAGCCGGTTGCTTCAGGATAAAGAAATTACGGCTGTTGAAGTTTTCAACAGCTTCACGGAACGAATAGATGAAGTTGATCCGCATTTGAAGGTTTTCATTACCTGCACCTTAGATTCGGCTCTGGAAACGGCTGCCGCAGTAGACCGACGGAGGATGGAAAATGAAGAGTTACATCCCCTGGCCGGCGTTCCCGTTGCTATTAAGGACAATTTCTGCACTGAAGGAATAAAAACGACCTGTGCTTCAAAGATGCTGGAAAGTTATATTCCACCCTATGATGCAGCCGTAGTGGAAAAGCTTAAAAGGATCGGAATGCCCATCCTTGGTAAAACCAACATGGATGAATTTGCCATGGGTTCCTCAACTGAAAACTCCGCTTTTTTTGTTACTCGCAATCCCTGGGATTTGGAGCGGGTTCCAGGTGGATCAAGCGGCGGCTCTGCCGCCGCGGTTGCTGCCGGGATGGTTCCCCTTGCCCTCGGTTCCGATACGGGAGGGTCAATACGCCAACCAGCTGCCCTGTGCGGCATAACGGGTCTGCGCCCCACTTATGGGCGGGTATCCCGCTATGGACTGATCGCTTTTGCTTCATCGCTTGACCAGATTGGCCCTTTGGCCCTGAATGCTCTTGACTGTTCCCTGTTGCTGGAAGTGATTGCCGGTTATGATCAGCGGGATTCCACTTCTCTGCCCCATGAAGTTCCTCAGTACAGCGCCGCTGCAGGCCGCGAGCTTGAAGGGGTGAGGATCGGTCTGATCGAGGAAAATATTTCAGCGAATTTTGATCCGGAAATCAAGTTTGCTGTCCTTAAAATGGCAGCCCTGCTTGAAGAAAACGGTGCCCGTATAACTGAAGTATCCCTTCCCCATACCGATTATGGGCTCAGTGCTTACTACCTTATCGCTCCTTCCGAAGCCGCTTCAAACCTGGGGCGGTACGACGGAGTTCGCTATGGCTACAGTGCCGACGGGGATAACATCATCAGTCTTTTCAGTCGGACCAGGGGGCAGGGTTTCGGAGCGGAGGTTAAACGCCGGATTATGATCGGCACCTATTCTCTCAGCGCCGGCTACTATGATGCTTATTATTTGCAGGCAATGAAAGTACGGACCCTGATTCGCCGCGATTATGAAAAGGCTTTTCAAAATTTTGATATACTGGTTGGGGCAACTACGCCGACTCCGGCTTTTAAACTGGGTGAAAAAGCTGACGATCCTCTTAAGATGTACCTCAGTGATGTCTGCAATATTACTGATGCCCTGGCGGGGGTACCGTCGCTTTCCATACCGGCCGGATTACATTCGAGCGGGTTGCCGATGGGGATGCAGCTGACAGCTGCTCCTCTGAACGAAGGACTTCTCTTCCAGGCTGCCGCTGTCCTGGAAAAGTGTAGCGATTCACCACCCCAGCAGCGGACGGCCCTCAATCTTACCGGGAGAGGGGAGCTGTAGAAATGGAATTTGAAACTGTAATTGGTCTTGAGATCCATCTTGAGCTTCAGACCCGGTCTAAGCTGTTCTGTAGCTGCAGTACTGCTTTCGGCAGAGAACCGAATACCAGCTGCTGCCCTGTTTGCCTGGGATTGCCTGGCAGTTTACCTGTATTAAATCGTAAGGCGGTGGAACTGGCAATCATTGCTGCCCTTTCGCTGCAGAGCGAAATACAAAAAGAAAGCCGTTTTGACCGCAAGAATTATTATTACCCCGATTTGCCCAAGGCCTACCAGATTTCCCAGTATGACCGGCCTCTGGCCCTTGGCGGTTTTATTGAGATGAAAAATGAAGGGGTTAAGCGTAAAATAAATTTGGAACGAATTCACATTGAAGAAGATCCCGGGAAGCTAATGCATAGTGGTGAATCAATTTTCGATTCTGACTATTCTCTGGTTGATTATAACCGGGCCGGGATTCCTCTTCTGGAAATAGTTACTAAACCAGATTTGCGCAGCGGGCGTGAGGCGAGGTTGTTTCTGGAAGAACTCCGCTGTATCCTTCTCTACAGTGGTAGTTCAGACTGCCGGATGGAACAGGGATCACTTCGCTGTGATGCCAATATATCTCTGCGCCCTGCCGGTTCAAAAACACTGGGTACCAGGACGGAAGTAAAAAATATGAATTCTTTCCGGGCGGTGGAGATGGCCCTTGATTACGAAGCCGGGCGCCAGGCTGCCATTCTTTCCGCCGGTGGCTCGATCATTCAGCAGACCTGTCACTGGGATGAAGGGGACAGGAAAGCTATTCCTCTAAGAGGCAAAGAAGGTTCTTCGGATTATCGTTATTTCCCCGAGCCGGATTTACTGCCCCTGATCCTAAAATCGGATTATATTGAAACCCTTGCTGCCAGTCTTCCTGAACTGCCATCCCAGCGACGGATCAGACTGATGGAAGAATACGGCCTTGATCCCGCCGATGCCGCCATTTTAACAGAAAACCGTTCCCTGGGTGATTTGTTTGAGGTGGCCGCCGGAGAATATAAAGATTACCGCAACCTGGCCAGGTGGGTCCGCGGAGATTTGCTTTACCTGCTCAAAGGTAATGATCGAAACCCGTCCGAAGTTGCCCCGTCTTTACTAATCGAACTGCTGACAATGCTCGACGAGGGAGAAATTAACCGTCCCGTAGCCAAGGATCTTCTCGCTAATATAGTCAAAAATGGTACGAATCCTCGAGAGCTTGTGCAGCAAAAGGGTTTGGGCAGGATTGCCGATCGGGAAAAGCTGCAGCCAGTTGTTGAAAAAGTGCTTGCCGAAAACAAGGATGCGGTCGATAGTATTAAGCAGGGGCGGAAAAAAGCTTTTGCTTTCCTGGTGGGTAAAGTCATGGCTGCCACCGCAGGTCGTGCTGATCCCGAGAAGGTGCAGAAATTGCTCCGAGAATTGATTAATTAAGGAACGGCGGTGTATCGATGGCTAAAAATGACGATCTCAACAGGCTGGTCATAGTCGGTGCCCAGTGGGGCGATGAGGGAAAAGGAAAAGTAATCGATTTCCTGGCGGCGCAGGCCGATGTCGTGGCCCGTTTCCAGGGAGGTGACAATGCCGGGCACACTGTAGTCTACGGGGCTAATGTTTTTAAACTGCATCACATCCCCTCCGGCATTCTTAATCCATGCACCTTATGCCTGCTCGGCAACGGTATGGTTATCAACCCGCAGATCCTGGTGCGTGAGCTCGAGGACCTGGAAAAACGGCTTATAAAAACTGATAACCTGAGGATCAGTGGGAAGGCTCATCTAATTATGGCTTATCACCAGGCCATGGATGAAGCAAATGAGAAAATGCTTGGAGAAAAGAAAATAGGTACTACCGGCCGCGGGATCGGCCCGGCTTATGCCGATAAGGCCCTGCGGCGTGGGATAAGGGCAGTGGATATGCTTAATTTTTCCCACTTTTGTGAATGGCTCGCCGGTATTCTACCTCTGCAAAATAAAATATTGCAGGAGATTTACGGCCAACCCGGTTTTAAATATGAAGAACTGTGCGAATTTTACCGTCCTTTATGTGACCGGCTCAGACCCCTGATTATCGATACAGATCTTTTGCTTGCCGAAGAGATCGAAAACAAAAAAAGAATTCTTTTTGAGGGCGCGCAGGGGGCCCTCCTGGATATTGATCACGGAACCTATCCCTTTGTCACCTCTTCTTCAACCGTGGCTGCCTATGCCTCAGCGGGAACGGGGGTCGGTATCGGCTGGATTAACAATGTGATCGGTGTTTTAAAGGCCTATACCACAAGGGTTGGTGAAGGTCCTTTCCTGACTGAACAGAAAGGGGAAACCGGTGCCCAGCTCCGGGAAAGGGGTAATGAGTATGGAACCACCACCGGCCGGCCGCGCCGCTGCGGCTGGTTTGACAGCGTTATAGGCCGTTATGCTGCGCGGGTCAACGGGTTGACCGGCCTGGCTGTGACGAAGCTTGATGTTCTCAGTGGAATGGATGTTGTCCGCATGGCGGTTGCCTATCGCTGCCGGGGAGAAATAATCCGTCATTTCCCTCTGGATCCCTCCGATATGAAAGAATGCAAGCCGGTCTATGAAGATTTTCCAGGTTGGGATGAAGATTTATCTAACATTCGAACATTCAAAGATCTTCCGCCAGCTGCTCAACACTACCTGCAGGCGATAGAAGAAGCGGTTGGCGTGAGAATGGAGATTATTTCTGTCGGGCCGGATCGTTCGCAGACCATAATCTGTCCCGAATCGCAAGCGGCTGTCTGGATGCGAAAGTAAGCGGGGTAACATGATAAATGATATTTCCAAGCAGGAAAATCCAACCGGCCGGGCGAATGATTAAAGTTAATTTGTAATTTTCGAACGATATACCGGAAAATCACTTTTTATCAGAGGAGGAACATTCTTTTGCACAGTTTCAGGGTAGCGGTAAAAATAATAATCAGTTTTCTGTTTTCGCTTATTATGGTCCTCACCTTTGTTACCGTTTCACTCTTTGGAGCGAAAGCCGAAGATACTGTTCGCCTCATTGTCACGGAAGCCACAGGACTGCGGAGGGACATGGTTGTTCTGCATGCGGTTTTAAGGCCCCTGGTCATCCATAATATTTTTTGGCTCTGCCTGGCCTCGATTGGTTTCATGCTCATTGTCCTCTATTTTATGGATCATAAATTTGGGGTACTGATGGCCCCCGGTATCTTGACCCTGTCGATGACTGCTTTTTTGAGTATTATGCTGGCAGTTTTTAAAGAGAGCATTTTCATTTTCATTGGGCCCGTTACCCAGGTTTATGTCCAGACTGCTTTTGATCGTTTCGAGCAGGCGGCTGTCTGGATGGTAATATTCGGTGTTATCCTCATTGTCCTTTCCCAGTGGGGCGATCAGCTCTTAAAAAAAATTAGATCGTAATATTTTTTAGCCCACTTTGCTGTTGCTGATTGCTATGACGGCATTCCACTTCCCGGCTGAAGAGCCGGGATTATTCTGCGATTCAATAATTTTGGATCAGGCGCACTTAAAAACTTGGTTTTTCAAGGAGAGAGTCCGTGGTGAAATTACTCCACACAGCCGATCTTCATTTAAGTGAGCAGGCCCCCGAACGGTGGGCTGCTTTGCATGAACTGGTAAAAACGGCAAAACGAGAGAAAGTGCAGGCTCTGGTGATCGCAGGAGACCTTTTTGACCAAAATGTCGATGCTGAAATGCTCCGAAGCCGGCTCCGCGATATTCTCGGTGGCGGCAGCTTCATGACAGTCATTATTCCCGGTAATCACGACAGCAGGGCTTATCGCAGCGGTCTCTTTTTTGGCGAAGGAGTACGGATCATTACTGACTGGCGTGAACCGGTCCGCCTTGATGAAGTGGATCTGTGGGGCCTGCCCTATGAACCGCTTGAGGGTGAAAAGCTGGTCAGCCGGCTGCTGGAAATTTCCTCTTTAATGAGCCGGGAAAAATATAATATACTTCTTTTTCACGGTGAACTTCTTGATGCTTATTTTTCTTCCCGTGACCTCGGGTCGGAAGGCAGCCGTCGCTACATGCCGGTCAAACTGAGCTATTTCTCGTCGCTTCCTCTGCACTGTGTCCTGGCCGGACATTTTCATTCCTGCCACACTGTATGGCAGATCCCCGGCAGTGGATATTTTGTTTACCCCGGTTCTCCTGTATCTGTTACCAGGCGGGAAACAGGTAAGAGGACGGCGAACCTGGTCGTTCCGGGGCAACCACCAGTGGAAGTAATGCTTGATACCTTTCACTATGAGGGGATCAGGGTAACCCTCGATCCTTTTGATCACTGTGATCCACTGGTTGTTATCCGAGAAAAAATAGAAGAGAGCGATCCTGCTGCCAGGGTGATACTGACAGTGGAAGGCCTTTATAACGGGTCACTTCAGAATCTTTCTGAAGAGCAGCTGGTCACTTCTGTCAGAGAAATACTCGACAAGCGAGGTGCAGAAGCACCGGTGTTTAATTTTTCCGATGTTCGGCATGTCCTGGAAGATGATCTTTTCCAGCGCTTTAACGCTATGCTCTCCGAAAAAGATTACAGCCCGGAACAAAAACAAAAGATCAAAGAGATGACCGTCAGGGCTTTCAGGGTGGTGAAAGCGTGTTCCTGAAAGAATTTACCGTTAGCAGGTACGGTCCCCTCCATGAAAGCGGTCGGCTGATCTTCTCTTCTTTTAACCTTTTTTACGGTCCCAATGAAGACGGGAAAACGCTGACCCTTGATGCCCTTTTAAAAATGCTCCTTGGTAAAAAGGCGCAACGCCATTTTACCCGATTGAAAAGAGTGCAGGATCTGCCGGAGGGCTACCTTCTGCTGATTGATGAAAAGGGCCTTCGTTTAAAACTGCCTGCAGACGGGGTCCTGGAAGACCACTTCAAGTTCAATGCCAGGGAATTCGGCAGTATATTTGTCATACGTGACAGCGATCTGCTTATCAGTGGAGAGGGAGATTTTTTCCGTGATCTTACCGGCCGTCTGACCGGAATGCGAACAGAGGAAATCAAGAAGATTAAACTGCAGATCAGTGAACTGGGCAAAATCACGGAAACGGGTGTTTTTATCAATACCACTCCGGAAAAGTTAAAAGATAAGCTGAACACCGCCCGTTCTTTACTGGCAATAGCCGAAGACCTGGTGGTTGCCCTGCAGGAAGAAGGATACAGCCGCTTTGAAGAAGAACTTGCCCGGCTCCAGGAGAGGCGGCGGGCAGCAATAAAGAGGCTGGAGGATTTAAGGGTTGCCGCCAAAAGAGACCTTTATGAAAGAGGGTGCACGGCGCTAGCCGGCCTTGTCGAAGCGCTGGAAGACTACAGGCGTCTCCGGCATGTCAACAGGGTTAATTATGAAACCTGGCAGCAGGCTGCTTCCAGATTAGCCTATTTTTCTACCGAGCTGAAACATATCGAGACGGAAATGGAAGGAATGAAGAAAGAACTGCAATCGGCGCATATTAGCCTTCTCGAGAAAAATCGACTGGTTCGGGAACAGGATATTAAATTAACAAAAGCGGAAGAAAAACTGCAACCACTGCTGGACAATCATGAAAAGCAGAGTATAGATCTAAAAAAAATTGAGATTGCAGCCGGGGCAAAATATCTCCGTTACTGTGCAGCTTTTGCTGCTGCGGTTTTTCTGATCCTCCTTTCTGTGACCTTATCTGGAGTGGAGTGGTGGTCAACGGCGTTGCTAATTATTTCAGGGGGAGTTGTGACTGGTTTTGGTTTGCTGCAGGCTCTCTTTTTGAAAAAACGAACGGATCTGGCTGAAACAGAAACGGAAATAATAATTGAGGGAGAGAAACAGGGTTTGCCGGCTTCTTCTGTTGGTGAAATTCGCACGGAGTTGACCTGCTTCAAGGAGTCATTTTCCAGATTGGTATCCCTGGCTGACGAAGTGGTAAAAGAAATTGGATGGAAAGAGAAGGAAAAAAGCCGCCTGGAATCCGATGGGGAGGAAAAGAAACGCCTTTTTGCCGGCACGGCCAAAAAAATCGAGACAATACGAAGACAGTCCGGTGCGGATTCACTGGATCAATATAGAGTCTTCCTCCATCAAAAGGAAGATCTGTCCATGGAAATTGAAAAGCAGAAAAGTCTGCTGGCCGGTTATTTTGGCGGCCAAGAAAGCCCGGCAGGAAACTCTCAGATTTCTTTCTGGGAGGAACAGGTTGCCGAGTTGGCCGATTTTGCCGGAGCTGTTCCTCATATTGGCTGCAACCCGGGGGAAGTGGCTCGCCTGGAGGCTGAAAGGGATAAGCTGGACCAGGAGGTTGAAAACCTTAGGGAACGCATGGGACGTCATCTTGAAAAGCTGCGCGATTTTGAAAGAGAAATCAATGATCTTTTTCAGGGCGGCGAAGGGGAAGAATACCTGTACTGTCAAACAGTTTTTGATTTGGAATCACTTCAGAAAAAACTGCACCGCTGGATAGATCGGCACGAGGAAGGTAGGAAATCAGCCCTGCAGGCCCTTGAAATCCTGGACAGGATTGCAGATGAAGAAGAAGATAAGGTGTCTTCTCTTTTCGGTCCTGCAAGTGCGGCCGGCAAGTATTTTGCCTGCATCACCGGGGGCAATTACCGCCATGTTTCTTATGATAGCCGGGAAAACATGATCAGGGTCCACTTCCCGGATGACAGCATGCTGGAAGCAGACCGGCTCTCCGGAGGGACTTTTGATCAGCTTTACTTTGCCATACGGCTAGCCCTGGGCGAAAAAATTCTTGAAGGAGAAAAGGGATTTTTTCTCCTGGATGATCCTTTTATTAAAGCCGATCCGGAACGTCTCTCCGCTTTGTTGAAAATGCTTTTCGAAATTAATGAAGCCGGATGGCAGATTCTTTACTTTAGCGCCAAGGAAGAAATTAAAAGAGCCCTGCAGGAAAAAATCGACTGTGGCTCAATAAAGGAATTCCGCATTAACAGGCTATAACCGTAGAAGGCCAGCAAAAACGATCCGGGCAGATTGGTATGACTGCCGTTTTTATAAGAAGCTAATTTTGAAAGGAGGTATGATTTGATTGTGCAGCTGACAGTGCTGGGTTGCTACGGCCCTTATCCTGCTGCAGGTAAAGCCTGTTCCGGTTATCTGCTTCAGGAAGACGGTTGCTCTTTGCTGTTGGACTGTGGTAACGGAGTCTTCAGCCGTCTGCAGGAACATTTCCCATTTTATCAGCTGGCGGCGGTTTTCTTATCCCACCTGCATGCCGACCACATTTCAGATATCTTTGTTATGCGTTATGGGTTGGAGATGGCTTATAAAAAAGGCCTGCGCAGCGAACCATTGCTTCTCTACGCGCCGGTTGAACCGGTGGCTGAATTTTCACGGCTTTCCTATAAGAATGCTTACCGGGTTGAACCCCTTGCCGAAAGGGGGGAATTAACTGTCGGCCCTTTTAAAATATACACCGCACCGGGCATCCATGCTGTCTCTTCCCTGGCCATGCGCGTGGAATGTTCTAAAAAAAAATTTGCTTATTCGGCGGATACCGAATACTACCCGGATCTGGTTGACCTGGCCAGAGGAGTTAATTTCTTTCTCTGTGAAGCAAATTACCGGGAAGAAGACATCCGGGCCGGTTTGTCCAACCATCTCAGTGCTGCCCAGGCGGCTGGGATAGCCCGAGAGGCCGGAGTGGACCGATTGGTACTAACACATCACCACCCGGAGAGAGATCCGGAAGGAGCAGTCCGGGAAGCAGAAAAAATCTTTCCGAAGGTCGAAGCGGCCAGGGAAGGTGAAACATATATCATTCAGGAGGGAACAAATCAATGAAAAAAAATAAATTACCTGCACAGCTGTTGCTGGGCCCTGTTCCTGCCGCCATGATCGGCTGTGGCAACGGGGATATAAACAATATAATCACCCTGGCCTGGGTTGGAGTGGTCAATTCCAATCCTCCGCTGCTTTCAATTGCCGTTCGCCCAGGCCGTTATTCTCACGATCTGATCCGCAACAGCGGTGAATTCACGGTTAACCTTCCATCTGTGGAACAGGTCGCTGAAGCTGATGGCTGCGGCACTCTCAGTGGAAGAGATACCAACAAATTTGAGCGTTACGGGCTGACTGCCGTCAGAGGTACACTCTCATGCGCACCCCTGATTGAAGAATGCCCTGTCAGCATGGAGTGTCTTGTTGAACAGACCCTTTCTCTGGGTAGCCATACTCTCTTTATCGGCCGGGTAGTTGCATCCTATGTGGCAGAAAATGTTACCGATGCCCGGGGGAAAATTGATTTTGAAAAATCAGGGTTGCTCGGGTTTTGTTCCGGGAATTACCTGGAGACAGTGCCTCTCAATCTTACACTCGGTTATACCTTGAAGAAAGACGATTGAGCAGTCCGTCTTGCCGAACTGCTCAAGTTGCCAACAGTCTCTGCTAATTGATATAATTGGTTGCGGCAGAAAGCCTTTGTGGCGTAGCCGACTTCCGGCCTGTAAGACAACATTAAGCTGCTATTTCAAAAGAAATGGGGGATATCATTGACCGATTACCGCTCCTTATTGCGGGAACTACCGGCCGTTGATCGCCTGCTGAAAGAACCGGCAGCGGAAGAAACGCTTGAAAGGCTACCCAGGCGTTTAATTCTGCAGGCTGTCCAGGAGACGATTGCTTCTTACCGGGCCATGATTATTGATAGCCGCGCAGATCCGGCAAGGCTGGATAAAATTGATCTGTCACCCGAAAAAATGGCTGAAGAAGCGGTTGCTCTGGCGATCCGAAAAGGCCGACCGGGTCTGAAACCGCTGATCAACGCCACCGGGGTAGTTATTCACACTAACCTGGGACGCTCCCTGCTGTCCGGATCGGCCGTGGAAGCCCTTTCAGCGGTGGCTGCCAGTTACAACAACCTGGAAATGTTTCTGGAAAGCGGTCGGAGGGGTTCGCGCCAGGAGCATTTGGAGGGCCTGCTCTGTGAGCTAAGCGGAGCTGAAGCAGCTCTTGTGGTCAACAATAATGCTGCTGCTGTTTTCCTGACCCTTCATACCATTGCTTCCGATTGGGAAGTGATTGTTTCCCGCGGTCAGCTAGTTGAAATAGGCGGATCTTTTCGCATTCCGGAAATAATGGTTGCAAGCGGTGCCCGCCTGGTTGAGGTGGGAACGACCAATAAAACCTACCTCCGTGATTACGAGGCGGTGGTCAATGAAAATACAGCTGCACTGTTAAAGGTTCATACCAGCAATTACCATATAATCGGTTTTACAGCGACCGTGTCCACGGAGGAACTCTCCCGCCTGGCTCACAGAAATAACCTGCCCCTGATCGAGGATCTGGGCAGTGGTGTATTGATTGATACCTGTAAATACGGCCTGCCTGCCGAGCCGCGCGTTCAGGATAGCCTTTCTGCCGGGGCCGATGTGGTCACTTTTAGCGGTGATAAGATGCTGGGTGGTCCCCAGGCCGGCATCATTCTTGGCCGCCGTGACCTGGTCAACCACATGCGTAAAAACCAGCTGGCCCGGATAATGCGTATTGACAAACTGACCATTGCCGCCCTGGAAGCAACCCTGAGGCTTTACCTCGACGAAGAAGATGCCGTTGGTCAAATACCGGTCTGGCGAATGATTACTACTGCGCCGGAAACGCTCAGGAAACGCTCTGAGCAGATAGCCGGCCGTTTGGCTGAATTCTTTGAACCAGGTAAGGTTGCGGTGGTGAAAGGATTGTCCCGTGTCGGTGGAGGTGCACTGCCGGATGCCGAACTGCCGGCTTACCCTGTGGCCATCAATTTGCAGGACGGGCCCCTTTCAGCATCTGAATTGGCTGCCAGGCTGCGTCTGGGTGAACCACCGGTTATTCTCCGTCTGCAGCAGGATAAACTTTTGATTGATCTGCGAACCGTCAATGGGGAGCAGGAAGAAGAACTGGTTCTGGCGGTAAAAAAAGCCTGTTCGGATTGATCTATATTTGTTCTTCCTGGCTCCAAAAAATTGTTATATTTACTTATGGGGAGTGTTCCTTTCTTGGATGATTTAATCATAGGGACGGCCGGTCATGTTGATCATGGTAAAACGGTGCTCATCAAAGCGCTGACAGGTGTTGACACTGATCGGCTGAGAGAAGAAAAAGAACGGGGTATTTCCATTGATCTTGGTTTTGCACCCTTTCGTCTCCCGGGCGGTCGGTTGGCCGGAGTGGTTGATGTTCCCGGCCATGAACGGTTTATCCACAACATGCTGGCCGGGGCTGCAGGGATGGATCTGGTAATGCTTGTTGTTGACGCGGCCGAGGGGATCATGCCTCAGACCCGTGAGCACCTTGATATTCTTCAGCTTCTGGGGATAAAAAATGGCATTGTTGTAATTACCAAGATTGACCTGGTGGAAGAAGAATGGCGGGAGCTGATTGAAGAGGAAATCTGCGAAGAGCTGCGGGGCACCTTCCTGGAAGATGCCCCTGTCCATTCCGTTTCGTCTGTTGAAGGGTGGGGTATTGCCGAACTAAAAGAGTTGATTGATCGCCAGACCGCCGATCTTGAACCACGGAGTGAGGCGGGACCTCTCCGCCTGCCTGTGGACCGCTCATTTTCCATTGCCGGTTTCGGTACCGTAGTTACAGGCACCCTGATTCAGGGGAAAGTGAAGGTGGGCGATAGGGTGGAAGTGGTGCCGCCCGGGCTTGAGGCCAGGGTACGCAATATCCAGGTTCACGATCAGGATGTCAATAAAGCCAGAGCGGGAACGAGAGTGGCTTTAAACCTCTCGGGACTTGAAAAAAACAGTATCGTCAGGGGCAGTGTGGTGAGCAACCCCGGGTATTACCGGGAAACTGCTCTACTCGATTTATCGCTTACCCTTCTTCCACGCGCCGCAAGGCGGCTTAAAAATCTTGATCCGGTTCATTTTTTCCTCGGCACCGCTAGGACTACTGCCCGTGTCCTGCTTCTGGACCGTGATGAATTGCATCAGGGAGAAACAGCTCTGGCTCAGTGCAGGCTGGAAAAACCGATCGTTGCTGAACGCGGCGATCCCTTTGTGATCCGTTCTTATTCCCCCATGACTACTATCGGCGGAGGACGTGTTCTCGATCCACATCCCATTAGACACCACCGTTTCCGGCCGGCAGTGATTGAAAAGCTGCAGGAGCTTGAAGATACTGCTGATGCTGCCGGGGAAGCCCCTTTTTTACGCCATAAACTTGAGGAAATGCTTATAGCCGATGATGTTTGTTTGGCCAGGGAAACCCGCCTGGATCCTGAAAAAACGGCCCAACTTCTTGAAGAGATGGTTTCCAGGGGAGAGATAGAAAAATTAGGTGAAGTTTATATTCTCCCCGTTGAACTGAAGCGATACAGACAGAAAGTGCTTGCCGAACTGGATAAATATCACCAAAGCCGTCCCCTTTCCCCGGGGATATCGAGAGCTCGCCTGAAAGGTTTTCTGCCTTCTTCTTTTGGACAGCGTGAGTACGACTCTTTTCTTAAAAATCTCCAGGAGCGTAAAGAAATTACTGCTGAAGGTGACCTGGTCAGTAAATATGGCTTTAAACCTGTTCCATCACCGGAAGAACAGAAATGCATTGATACCCTGCTGGATCTGTATTGTTCAGGAGGTTTGCAGCCACCTTCTGTTAAGGAAGCTTTTACCGGTGCAGGTGTAAAATCGGAAAGATGGGACGAGTACCTGAATTATCTGCAGATGACTGGAACACTGGTTAAAATTAGCGAAGAGCTTTATTATCATGCTGATACATACAGGGAAGCGCTGGCTCTCCTGAAACGGCATTTTGCTTCCGCCGATAGAATCACCCTGGCTGAATTTCGAGATATAACCGGCAGCTCTCGCAAATATGCCCAGGCTCTTCTCGAGCACTTTGATCAGGAAAAGTATACCAGGAGGATCCAGGATTACCGGATTCCTCTGCGTTTGAAAAACATCGACGGTATAAAGGAAATAAATAAAAGAAAATGATCCAGAAGTAGCAGGTGATTTCCCGGGAAGGACCTGGAAGTAAAAAAATGTTGCAAATTTAGGTAATGATGCATAACCAGGTATTACATGGCAAATTATGGTGCTTTGAATAGTTGGAATTTTTAAGGAAGATAGCAGGATAAAACATGGTAATGTCGAAATATAACTTATATCGTTGCTATGTTGCAGTTGTCTAAATATTTTATCTAAAAATTGGGGGAGGTGCTACCGGTAACCCGATAAAAATGCCGAGTTCTCCGGTCTGCTTTAAAAAAATGATGCCGGTAACGAGGGCTTCCTTAACAGCCCAAAAGGCCTTTAAAATATAGTATTTCAGCCCATTTTATGGGATAGTAAGTGCAAGGAAAATCTCCGCAGATCTTTAAAAACCTTGCGCTTGAGGTGACGTTATTGTATCGGAAAAAAGACAACCAGACCACAATTGACGATTTACCGATAACCTTTGGTGGCTATCTATTAGCCGATAATTGCTGGTTGGTCAAGGCGAAGATGAATCCCTGGGACAAGATTGAAAGCGACTACGCCGATCTTTTCCCCGGCGGAACCGGCAACAAAGCCAAAACAGCCAGATTAGTCTTCGGCGACATAATAATCAAAAAAACCCTGGGCTTTACCGATGAAGAAACAGTAGAGCAAATCCGGGAAAACTCCTACCTGCAATATTTTCTGGGTTATAAAGAATTCATCACCGAGAAACCCTTTGACTTCTCTTTGATGGTTTTTCTCCGCAAACGCTTTGGCTTAAAAAACCTCACCGAAATAAGCGAGACTATCTGCAAAATACAGAACAGGGATGATCACGATCCCCCTTCTGCAGCAAGAGGGGATCCGGATCGGAACAGTGCAGGTGACACTTTCCAGAACAAGTATGAAATGCTGATGGATACCACCTGTGTCCCAAACGACATTCACTTAAGTGTCCCCAGGCTGGGCCGACCACCAAAGGAGACGGACAAAGTACTTAAAATGCTGCTGGCCCGGCAGGATGAGCCAGGCCGCATCCCCATCGAAGACAAGTTTGGCAAAGGAAAAAGACAATACGGTCTGAGCCTGATTAAGGAGAAACTGAAACAGACAAGTGAAGCAACCATTATCATTATCCTGATCGTGATGAACCTGGCCAGGGGTTATCGTGATCTTTTTGTTTCTTATTCAAAGAGCATTTTACTTTCAACCAGAGCTTGTTTTATGCATTTTGCGAGGCGTGGTATATTTACCGTTGCATAGTTTCTTGTTAACAAGGGCTGTTAATCAAGCCCTAAATAAAATTTATGATGCGGGGTATGATTATGATAAGTGAAACCAATTCTTTTACTGAAAAATTTGACCTGCTCGGCTGTATTCAGTGCGGGCGCTGTACAGGAGGATGTCCCGTTACCGTCCGGGCAGATCTCAATGTGCGCCGCTTTGTATACGATGCCTATAATGAAGAAAAACTTGATGAATTGGCCAGACTTGCGGAAATCTGGGATTGCACGACCTGCAATACCTGTGCTGTTCGCTGCCCCAAGGGGTTGAAACCGCTTGAAGTTCTTCTAGCCCTGCGGTCCATGGTTGTCGAGAGTGGTAAGGTTGAACCAACAGTACGTGATGCCCTGCAGAGCGTTTTACTGGAAGGGAATCCCTGGGAAAAACCGCGGGCGATCCGCTGTGATTGGATGGACGGTCTTGATGTAAAAATGGCCGAACCGGGTGTACCGGTGGAAAACCTTTTTTTTGTTTGCTGCACCATTGCTTATGACCCGCGGCTGCAGATTATTGCTCGCAACATGGTTCGCATTCTGAACAAACTGGATCTTGATTATGGGTTCATTGGCACCGATGAAACATGCTGTGGCAGTGAGGTGCGTACACTTGGTGAAGAAGGCCTTTTTGAAATGCTAATCGAAGATAACACGGAACTTCTAAACAGCTTTGAGGCCAAAAGAATTGTTGCTTTTTCACCGCATTGTTTCAGTGTTTTCAACACTTACTATCCTGACCTCAAAAGTGAGGTTATTCATTATACCCAGCTTTTTGACGAACTGGTCGGGGAAAACAAAATTCCCTGGAGGGGTGAGTTGCAGAAAAAAGTTGTTTACCATGATCCCTGTTACCTGGGTAAATTGAGTGGTGTATACGATGAGCCGCGCAGTGTTCTGCAAAAAATACCGGGTGTTGAACTGCTTGAATTCGATCGCTGCCGCGAGCGCAGTCTTTGTTGTGAGGGCAGTGGTGGTAAAATGTGGGTTGAATCTCATTCAAAAAAAGAGCGGTTGGCGGAAACAAGAATTAAAGATGCCAGAGCTCTGGGGGCTGACATTGTAGCTGTATCATGTCCTTTCTGTTTGCTTACCCTTGAAGATGCTCTCAAAGGGCTTGGCTTTGAAGAAGAAATGCGAGTGGCTGAAATAATGGAGCTGCTCGGAGAAGTTGTGGAAGAATAAATTAATTTATAAATCTTGCAGGAGGTGGAGTTAGGAATGAAAACATTTGTTTGTATCAAGTATGTGCCAGACACTTCCGAAGCGGAAGTAAAGGTCAATCCCGACGGCGTAACCGTTGACAGCAGTCGTTTTTCTTTTGATATCAACGATGCTGATAATTATGCCGTTGAGGAATCGGTTTTAATCAAAGAAGCCAGGGGTGGCGACATCACTGTTGCCTCAATCGGTCCCAAACAATCCGATGTGATGATCAGAATGGCTATGGCCAAAGGTTGTGATCAGGCGATCCGGGTTGAAGACGACAGGATTGCCGGTCATGATCCCTTGATAGTGGCCAGGGTCCTTGCCGGAGCGATCAAGGGCCACGAATGCGATCTTGTTTTGACGGGCTGCATGGCCGGTGACGACGGGCACATGGCAACCGGTGCGGCCCTGGCAGAAGAGTTGGGATTTAACCATGCCACAATGGTTAAAAAATTGGAGATTCTTGATGGTAAAGTTAAAGCTTACCGGGAACTGGAAGGCGGGTTGATGGAAGTGGTTGAACTTGCTTTACCGGCAGTCCTGACTATCCAGACCGGTATCAACGAGCCGCGTTATGCGCCAATCCGGGGTATACGCGAAGCCCAGAAGAAAGAGTTGAAAGTAGTCAATCTCGAAGACCTTGGTCTTGATCCGAATGATGTTGATGCCGAAGCTTCCGGGGTCATCCTGGAGCAGCTTTATATCCCCGAAATTGAATCAGCAGCCGAATTCATAGAAGGCGAACCTGATGAAAAAGCTGAAAAACTGGCATCCATCCTGGTTAAAGGAGGATTAGTATGATGGGAAATATCCTTGTATTAGCAGAACACCGCCAGGGATCCTTGAGGGAAATCACCTTTGAAATGCTGGCCATTGCTCCGCAGTTGTCCTCAGACATGGGTGGAGAAGCTGTAGTCCTTCTCATCGGAAGCGGCGTGGATGAAATGGCTGTCAAGATTGCTTCATATGGAGTTAAAGTTCTGGTTATTGACGACCCGCTTTTTGAAGACTTTAACGGTGAAAAATATCAGAAAGTAATCTCGGCTGTAATTGACGATCTTAAACCATCGGTGGTAATGACCGGACACACAGCGCAGGGCGTTGACTTCATGCCTCCCCTGGCGGTGGAGAAAAGATTGCCCCTGGTCATGGAAGCGATCGCCCTGGAATATACTGACGGTGCTCTCAAGGCGACCCGCCAGCTTTATTCCGGTAAGGTTAATGCTATTGTTGCTTTCAAACCGGCGGATACATACCTGGTAACTATAAGAGAAGGGATAGCCGAAGCACCTGAAATTACCACTGCAGGGCCGGTAGAAAAAATTAATACACCCCTGAAGGAGGATCTCGATTACCGGAAATTTGTTGAATATATTGAAGCGGAAGTAGGCGATGTTGATATTACTCAGTCCGATATTCTTGTAGCCATCGGTCGCGGATTAAAAGAGGATAAAAATTTGCCTCTTATTGAAGAACTGGCCAAAGCTGTAAAAGCGGACATTGCCGGTTCGCGGGCGGCTACCGATGCCGGCTGGATTTCGCAGGATCGCCAGGTGGGAACGTCCGGAAAAACAGTCAAGCCAAAACTTTATATTGCCATGGGTATCTCCGGCGCGTTTCAGCATGTTGCCGGCATGAAAGGAGCCAAAACGGTGGTGGCCATTAACAAGGACCCCGAGGCCCCTATTTTTAATGTAGCTGACTATGCCATTGTCGAAGATATGTTCAAGGTTGTCCCCAAATTAACCGAAAAACTGAAAGAACTGAAAAGCTAAAGGTTTAAGAGGGCCAATCTTTGCGGGAGGATGAAAAGTCAGATGACGGATAAACCCAGAATAGGTCTTTACGTATGCCATTGCGGAATTAACATATCAGCAACGGTGGATGTAGATGCAGTTGCAAAATATGCACAGAATTTGCCCAATGTCCACGTGGCGCGTACTTACTCATATATGTGTTCAGAGCCCGGGCAGGCTCTGATAAAAAAAGATATCAGGGAACAGGGGTTGAACCGGGTTATAGTAGCCTCCTGTTCACCGCGGATGCACGAGAAGACCTTCAGGAAGGCCGTCCAGGAAGAGGGTCTCAACCCCTATTTTCTGGAGATAGCCAATATCCGTGAACAGTGTTCATGGGTTCACGAAGACATGACAGAAGGTACCGCCAAAGCCAAAAAACTGGTTGCCTCTGCCGTGGCCAAAGTCAGGTTGCTGGAACCCCTTGAAAGCACGGAAGTTGATGCCGAACCGGCTGCTCTGATCATCGGTGCCGGGATAGCCGGTATCCAGGCGGCTCTTGATATTGCCGATGCCGGGTTTAAAGTATATCTGGTTGAAAAAAGTCCTTCAATAGGCGGACGAATGGCTCAGCTGGATAAAACTTTCCCCACCCTGGACTGCTCGGCATGTATCCTGACACCGAAGATGGTCGATTGTGCCAGTCATCCTAATATTGAGCTTCTAACCTATGCGAAGGTGGAAGAGGTCGACGGGTTTGTGGGGAATTTTACCATTAAAGTGCGGAAAAAAGCTCGATATGTGGATGTTGACAAATGTACCGGATGCGGCGAGTGTGCTAAGGCTTGCCGGCTGGCTAACCGCATTACAAGTGAATTTGACGAGGGAATGGGTAAACGTTCGGCTATCTATATGCCTTTTCCCCAGGCGGTGCCTGCCAAGTATACGATCGATCCCGAGAACTGCCTCATGCTGACCCGTGGAAAATGCGGCAAAGGGCCTAAGTGTGAGGAGGCTTGCCAGGCTGGAGCGATAAACTTTGAACAGCAAGACGAAATAGTTGAGTTCAAGGTAGGGGCAATTATTGTCGCAACAGGATTTGACACTTTTGATGCATCAAGAAAGCCGGAATATGGCTACAGCAATTATCCCAACGTGATCACCGGCATGGAGATGGAAAGGCTTGTTTCTTCATCCGGGCCAACCGGTGGAGATATTAAGGTTTTTAACGGCGAAGAGGAAATTGTGCCTAAAGAAATTGCTTTTATAAAATGTGTCGGTTCACGTGATGCCAGCGTTGGTAATGAGTACTGCTCGCGGGTTTGCTGTATGTATACAGCCAAACAGGCTCATTTGCTCAGGGAAAAGATTCCCGATGCAAAGATCAGGGTTTATTACATCGATGTTCGAGCCTTTGGAAAGGGTTATGAAGAATTTTATGACCGTGTGAGGCGAGAGAATGTTCGTTACATCAGGGGCAATCCCTCTGAAATATTTAAACGGGGCAAGAAGCTGGTGGTCAAGGTAGAAGATACTCTCACTGCGACTCCGCTCGAAGATGAAGTTGATATGGTTGTTCTGGCTGTCGGATTGGAGCCGCGTGCCGATATGCGCGAAGTGATGGATCTACTGCGGTTATCCCAATCGGGAGATAAATTTTTCATGGAAGCACATCCCAAACTGCGGCCAGTTGATACAGCAACAGACGGTGTTTTCCTGGCCGGTTGCTGCCAGGGGCCGAAGGATATTCCCGATACTGTAGCACAGGCCAAGGGAGCAGCTGCTTCGGCCATGGTGCCCCTGGCCAGCGGTAAAGTGACGATTAATGCCCAGGTGGCTACTGTAAATGAAGCGACCTGTCGGGGCTGCGGATATTGCGTCAGTGTCTGTCCTTATTCGGCCATCGAACTGGTGACCGTTAACCGCTTTGGCCACGAGTTGGAAGTAGCACGGGTTAACGAAGCGCTCTGCAAGGGTTGCGGTTCCTGTTCTTCCGTCTGTTTGTCAGATTCAATTCAGCCTAAATCGTTTCGCGATCGCCAGATCTTACCGCAAATTGCCGCACTGGGGGGAACAAGATGAGTGAAGACTTTGAACCAAACATTGTCGCTTTTTTATGTAACTGGTGTTCTTATGCCGGAGCTGACCTGGCCGGTACGAGCCGGATCCATTACCCGGCTAACATCAAGGTTATCAGGGTGATGTGTTCCGGGCGAGTCAACCCGCTTTATGTAATGAATGCTCTGCAACAGGGAGCTGATGGGGTCCTTGTTTCAGGTTGCCATCCGGGAGACTGCCATTATATGGAAGGTAATTACTATGCCCGGCGCCGTCTCGGCATTTTTAAGGACCTGCTTGAATTCGTTGGAGTTGATCCGCGCCGTTTCCATATGAGCTGGGTTTCAGCTTCTGAAGGTCACAAGTGGAAAGAAGTTGTGGAAAAAACAGTTGAAGACGTTCGTGCTGCCGGGCCTTTTGAAGGCTTCAGGCGCCGGCAGATCGACTGGTAGGAGGAGTCCTGGAAAAGATGGATCTTGAACAATTACGAAAGACTGCCGCTGAAGTGGTGGCCAAAGATGATGTGAAGTACCTGATCGGTTGGAAAAAGGGGACATATGGTTACCGGGTCTCACCGGTTTTTATTGAAAACGAGGCTGATACTGAAGATTTGATATTTTCCCCCCTTTGCACCGCCAACCTGGTTACTTACCTGACACTGGTTGAAAAACCACCACTGCCACGCGGTCAGAAGCCGGACACACGCAAAGTGGCGCTGATGGTAAAAGGATGCGACAGCCGGGCTGTAGCCCAGATTCTCGTCGAAAAGGGAATTGAGCGTGAACAAATCATTGTAATTGGCTGCCCCTGCCCGGGTGTTATAGACGTGAATCTTCTGGTTGCTAAATACCCGGAAGTTGCAGAGAACACAGAATTAAAATGGAGTGGGGAAGATTTTGTCCTTATCCGGGGTGGAGAAGAGATCCCTGTTAAAAGGGAAGAGGTTTTGGCCGAAAAATGCCGCCTTTGCCGTTATCCCAATCCAGTGGTCAGTGATATTATGATCGGGGAACCGGTAAAACCGTGGCAAACGGAAGAAGATACAGGGGTGTCAGAGCTTGAGGGAAAGAACGTTGCAGAACGCTGGGAATACTGGGAAGAACAGTTTGCCAGGTGCATACGTTGTTACAGCTGCCGCAATGTTTGCCCCCTATGTTATTGTGAAGATTGCATCCTTGATCGACTTAATCCGACCTGGATTAACCGGGCGGTAAATTTTTCCGAAAATACTGCTTTTCATATTGCCCGGGCTTTTCATCTGGCTGGACGCTGTGTTGAATGCGGCGAATGCGAAAGAGTTTGTCCGGTAAAAATTCCTTTGGGCCGTTTAAATCGCAAATTGGCCCGCGAAGTGCGGGATAATTACGGTTTTGAACCCGGTCTTGATCCAGATGGTAAACCGTTCCAGGCCAGCTATAAGCCTGATGATCCCGAGGACTTTATACTGTAGAGGTGAATGATGTGTCAGCGATGCTATTGAATAAAGATAAATGGCCTGAGTTTGTTGGGAAACTGTCCGGGAAAGTCTGGGTGCCAAAGGTAGAAGAAGGCGAAGCAATTCGCTTTGGCCCCCTTTCAGGAGAGGAATCAAAGCTGCCCGAATATTGCAATACAAGGGTCCCGCCAAAGGAAATAGTTTTTCCGGAAACCGAAACTCTATACTGTTTCCAGGCCGATGAGCATGAAATGACCGCTCCAGAGATAGATGAAAGAAAAATCATAATCGGTATTCGTCCCTGTGATGCCCGGGCTATGAAGATCGTTGAAAAACTTTTCCGCTGGGATGTAGACGACCCTTATTATCTGAAGCACCGTGAGCTGGTTACCCTGGTTGGTTTGGCCTGCAATGCGCCAGGATTAAATTGTTTCTGTACATCTGTTGGCGGGGGGCCGGCTTCCACCGAGGGTCTTGATATAATCATGTTTGATCTTGAGGACAGATACCTGCTGGAAACTATAACCGAGAAGGGAGAGGCCTTGCTTAAAGAGGTTGAAGGCCTTCTTGAAGAAGCGGGTCAAGATGTGTTGGCGCAAAAAGAAAAACTAATTGAAGCCGCCGAGAACAAGATCAGCCGTTCAGTGGATACTGAAGGTATAGCGGAAGGATTACCAGGGTTGTGGGAAGATCCTCTCTGGAAGAGAGTCTCCGCTTCCTGTCTCGGATGTGGAACATGTACTTACCTTTGTCCTACCTGCCACTGTTTTGACATCCAGGATGAAACAGAGGGATTTGAAGCACGGCGCTACCGCACCTGGGATTCATGCATGTTTGAAGAATATACTCGCCATGCTTCGGGACACAACCCCCGGCCCACAAGGCGGGAAAGAACCAGAAACCGGATCAACCATAAATACAGTTATTATGTAGATAAATTTGATCTCATAGCCTGTGTCGGATGCGGACGCTGTATTAATTATTGTCCTGTCAATATCGACATAGTGGAGATACTGAGGCAGGTGAAGGAGGCGCTATGAAAACCAGCGAAAACCCTTACATTCCTTATCTGGCAACGATCGAAAATGCCTGGTATGAAACCGGCGGAGAGCGCTGTATCAAAACTTTCAAAGTTGTTATCGACGACAAAGAGGTTCGAGAAAACTGGAATCATTGTCCCGGACAGAGTGCCATGATCGGCGTCCTCGGGGTGGGAGAAAGCATGATTTCCATATCTGCATCACCTACAGAAGGTCGTTTTTTGCGGTTCTCGGTGATGCGCATGGGAAAGGTAACTCAGGCTCTTCACCAGCTTGACCCGGGTGATAAAATGACTATTCGGGGTCCATATGGCAACGGTTTCCCGCTCGAGGAATGGGAGGGAAAGCATATTTTAACCATCGGCGGGGGAATCGGGCAGGCTCCCCTGCGTCCGATTATCGAATATGTTAAAGCCAAACAGGACCTGTATGCCGGATTAACCATGATCTACGGAGCCCGCACATCAGGAGACCTCTGCTTTAAAGACGAATTTACCGAAATGAGCAAATGCGACGACCTCTCCTGTCACCTGACTATTGATATTGAAGAAGAAGGCTGGGAGCATAACGTAGGTTTTGTGCCCCAGATGCTGCTTGATCTAAACCCTTCACCGGAAAATAAAATTGCTATCACCTGCGGGCCGCCGATTATGATCCGTTTTGTCCTGGAAAACCTGAAGAAGCTTGGTTTTGCAGATGAACAGATCTACACTACCCTGGAAAACAGAATGAAATGCGGTATAGGAAAATGCGGCCGTTGCAATGTGGGTAATCTCTATGTTTGCAAGGACGGCCCGGTGTTTTGTTATTCGGTGCTGAAAAATGTTCCCGAAGCGTTTGCTTGATCTGTTTGAGAGATATTTATCATAGGATTAGCTAGTACTACAGCGAAACATAACACTGAGCATTTAAGGGATAACAATATACCATAGTATCAAGGGAGCGAAGATCATGAAAAGCCGATTTGATACTGAAAGAAAGGAAACAAAACCCTTGCATACAGCGCAGGCTCAGGCAGAAACAATAAGCGTTGTTCTTAAAGACATTCTGCCAGTTGAACTTTACTTTGTCAATAAAACTGCGCTGGAAGCAACATGGGATCAGTTGGTTGGCTGATCTTCCCCCGCTTCAGTGTGGACACATAGTTAAGCAACATCTGGTCACGACTGTCACGCATGCTTGGTTTACGCTTTAATCACCGGTAATAGCCTGAGCGGGAAACATTAAAGGTGCTGCACATCTTTTCCACAGTATGTTTGTCTGTGTGTTCCCCAATAAACCGGTATACTATTTCGGTTTTTTTGAAAAGGTGTGTACCGCTTTTTTTAAGATGTCTCTCTCCTCGGTAACATCGGCCAGCTGCCTTTTCAAACGCAGGTTTTCTTCTTCAAGGGGACTCAGTTTTCGTAAGCCATTGCCGGGGAATGCTTTTTCACCTAATTCTTCGAACTCTTCATGCCACCTGTCCAGTAAATATCGGTGGATACCACGATCGTTTGATATCTCCTTAACGGTCTTGTCCGAGTTGTAACTTAACAGTACAGCATCTCGTTTAAAATTCTCACTGTATTTCCTCCGTGCTCCGATTATGCTTCTTACACCTCCAAAAAGGGGAAAGCTCTCGTTTTTCATTACGGGATCGCAGGTGTTTACTTGTTCCATTCATTTACTTGTGCTAATATTTACTTAAATATTATTTTAAAGGTTACGGAAAGGCCGTCGGAAATATGACATTTCCGGCTGGCTTATTTTTCAGGAGGTGCTGCTAGATGGAACAGTATGGAGTGATAACCCAAATTAATAATGAAAGGGCAAAGGTTAGCCTGCAGCGGCACCTGGCATGTGAAAGCTGTGGCCGATGCGGAATGTTAAGCGGTTCAGGGAAAAAGGATGCCGTCATCGAAGCCCTCAATCCCATCAAGGCCCAGCCCGGCCAGCGGGTGATGCTGGAATCCAACGACCGACAGATCCTTTTCATTGCTTTTATGCTCTATGTAGTACCGCTGGGAGGATTGGTGGCCGGCATATTCGCCTGGCTGAAAGCAGCAACTTCTCTGGGGGTTACTGAAAACCAGGAACTGATTTCCATGGCCATTGGCTTTGGAGTAATGGCGTTTGCTTTTATCCTGATCAGAATCTGGGATCGCCGGGTTAAAGATGACCCTAAATACAAACCTGTAATCACAGCCCTCATTACTGAAGAGCCAGATTGCAATGATTGAAAGAGTTTATTAATGACATCAGGAGGCGACTAAATGGTTAAAAAGTACAATGTAGCAGTGGTTGGAGCAACTGGACTGGTTGGTCAAAAAATTATCGACGTTCTTCTGGAAAGAGAATTCCCTTTTGCCGATCTCAGGCTGCTGGCATCCTCTCGTTCGGCGGATCGCCGGGTAAAAATAAAAGACTGTTATTACACTGTGGAAGAGCTAACTGCTGATTCTTTTACCGGAATCAACTATGCTTTCTTCAGCGCCGGTGAATCGATTAGCCATGAATTCGCACCGGAAGCTGTGAAGAGAGGAACAGTTGTTATCGACAACAGCAATGCTTTCCGAATGGAAACCGATATACCCCTGGTGGTGCCGGAAGTAAACCCGGATATGGTGTTCGAGCACCAGGGCATCATCGCCAATCCCAATTGTTCGACTATCCAGATGGTAGTTGCTCTGCAGCCTCTCCAGAAAGCCTCAGCCATAAAACGGGTGGTGGCCGCCACCTATCAGGCTGTTTCCGGGGCCGGCAGGGAAGCGGTGGAAGAGCTTCACGAACAGTGCCGGGCTATCCTCGATAACCGGCCGGTGAAAGCGGAACGCATTCCCTACAAGGGCGCTTCTTACCCTTATCAGATTGCTTATAATGTTGTTCCTCAGATCGATGTTTTTGTCGAAGATGGCTACTGTAAAGAAGAAAGGAAGATGGTTCAGGAAACGAGGAAAATTATGGGGTTGCCCGGGCTTCGCCTTACGGCGACCACGGTAAGGGTGCCTGTTGTCAAGGGTCATGCCATTGCCCTGAATGTTGAATTTGCCAATCCGCTGACTCCGGATGAAGCCCGTGATTTGCTTGCCGCTGCTCCAGGGGTGAAAGTAATTGATGATCCTGTTGCTCTCGCTTATCCCACACCCCTGCAGGCTGAAGAAGACGATACTGTTTTTGTCGGCCGTATCAGGAAAGATCACTCCATTGAAAATGGCCTGCATTTGTGGGTTGTCTCTGATAACATTCGAAAAGGAGCAGCCACCAATTCAATTCAGATTGCCGAGCTTTTATTGAAAAATTAATTGCCGGATCCCGGTGAATATTTCTAACCGGGGATCGCCCTGCTTACAATGCCGTGCTCACATTTTATAATATTTTCCACCCGGGAAACGGCTCTGCTTTAATGGGCCTGATCTTTATGGCTGGTGAACGAATCCGCTTGTAAACAGTTACAGCTGTCTGATGATAGCTAAGAGAAGGATAAGGAAACCGGCAGATGGTCCGCCCGTAAAGGGAGGAATTTTCTGCCTGCAGAAAGGGTATAAACAAATTAAAGCGGGAGGTTTTGCCATGAGCAGGTTGGTGCGGGTGGGCCTGATTCAGGCCAGTCATGAAGTCCATGGAGATGAACCGGTTGAGAAGCACAAAGAAGCGGCGCTGGAGAAACACCTGCGGTTAATTGCCAGGGCGGCTGAAGCAAAAGCCCAGGTAGTATGTCTCCAGGAACTTTTTTACGGGCCATATTTTTGTGCTGAGCAGAACAGCAAATGGTATGCGGCGACGGAAAAGGTTCCGGAGGGGCCGACTACGAAGCTGATGCAGGAGCAGGCGAAAAAGTACGGCCTGGTCCTGGTTGTCCCCCTTTATGAAGAAGAAATCACCGGCCTTTACTATAACACGGTGGCAGTTATTGATGCCGACGGTCGGTATCTGGGCAAATTCCGTAAAATACACTTGCCCCATGTCCAGGCCGGAGAATCCCAATATACCGGTTTCTGGGAAAAATATTATTTCCGTCCGGGTAATCTTGGACATCCCGTTTTCGAGACATCCTTTGCCAGGATCGGAGTTTATATCTGTTACGATCGCCATTTCCCTGAAGGTCCCCGTATTCTCGGGCTCAACGGAGCAGAAATCGTTTTCAATCCTTCGGCTACGGTGGCCGGCCTTTCCGAGCACCTCTGGAAGCTTGAGCAGCCTGCTCATGCCGTGGCCAATGGTTACTATGTTGGAGCAATTAACCGGGTTGGGACGGAGGCACCCTGGAATATGGGACATTTTTACGGAAGCAGCTACCTGTGTGACCCCCACGGCCAGATCGTTGCCGAAGGCAGCAGAGAAGATGAGGAAGTGGTCATCGGTGATGCCGATCTTGACGTGATCAGAGAAGTGAGAAATGTCTGGCAGTTTTTCCGGGATCGCCGGCCTGAGACATACGGCCGGATCTGCACTCCATGATTTAATAATTAAAAAGGAGAGGGCATTATGCGGACAGTTATTAAAGATGGGACTCTGGTTACCGCTTCCGGCAGTTCCCGGGCCGACGTCATCATTGAGGAAGAGAAAATAACAGCGATAGGCAGTTTTTTACCCGGCTTCGGCGATCGAACAATTGAAGCGTCAGGCAAGCTGGTTCTGCCAGGGGCTATCGATGTGCATACTCACCTTGATATGCCCTTTGGTGGTACAGTTACGGCCGATGATTTCACCACCGGTACTATTGCCGCTGCAGCGGGAGGAACCACCTGTATTGTGGATTATGCCATTCAGACTCCCGGCGGCACCCTGCAGGAAGCCCTGGTTGCCTGGCATAAAAAAGCGGAAGGGAAATGCGCCGTCGATTATGGTTTTCATGTGGCAGTGACCGATCTTAATGAAAAAGCGCTAAATGAAATACCTGACCTGGTAAAAAAAGGTTATCCTACATTTAAGGTTTTCATGGCCTACAAGGGAGTTTTTCAGATCGACGATGCTGCCCTGCTGAAGGTCTTGAAAAAAACCGGAGCAGCGGGAGGGCTGGTTCTGGTTCATGCGGAAAATGGCGATGTTATCGAGGTGTTGACCGGAGAACTCCTTGCTGCCGGGAAAACTGCTCCGCGCTATCACGCCCTGAGCCGGCCGCCCCTGGCGGAAGAAGAAGCGGTAAACCGTTATATTGCCATGGCCGAATTAAGTGGTTCTCCGGCCTATATTGTTCATCTGAGCACGGCAGGTGCTCTACGCCTTGTTTCATCGGCCAGGTTGAGGGGACTGCCGGTCTACGCAGAAACCTGTCCCCAGTACCTGTTTCTTTCGATTGATCGCTACAATGAGCCTGGTTTTGACGGAGCAAAATATGTTATGTCTCCACCCCTGCGGGAAAAGGGCAACGAAGATCATCTCTGGGCCGGCCTGCGTTCCGGGAACCTTCAGGTTGTTGCTTCAGATCACTGTTCTTTTAACTTGAAGGAGCAGAAAGAACTGGGCATGAATAATTTTACCAAAATTCCGAACGGTGCTCCCGGGCTTGAGAACAGGGTCCAGCTGATGTTTGCGGGCGGGGTTGTTAAAGAGCATATTGACATTCATAAATTTGTCGATTTGGTCAGCACCGCACCGGCAAGGATTTTTGGCCTCTATCCACAAAAAGGAACTATTGCCGTCGGCAGCGATGCCGATCTGGTAATCTTCAATCCGGAAGCTGAATTTACCTTGAGCAGTACAGAACAGTTCCAGAATGTCGATTATAATCCCTATGAGGGATTCAGGGGTAAGGGAAAGCCGGAGCTGGTTTTTTCCCGCGGAACATTAATTTTTGAACATGGGGAATATACCGGTGCCGTGGGGCACGGCCGGTTTATCCCGCGCCAGCCTTTCAGTGTTATCTGAAATGTTTCTATTCCGGTTGAAAAAGGGAGTGGTTTCTGTCGCTTGGCATTCCCGCGGAAAATTATATATCCCTGACGCCGGTAACATGTTTTAAGGAGGTTAAAACAATGATTGTAGTTATGAATCCCGGAGCCGAACAAAAAGAAATTGACAGGATTACAACAAAACTAAAGAACATGGGCTACGGGGTGCACCTTTCGACCGGCGAAAACCGCACCGTAATCGGGGTAATCGGCCAGCGCCGCGAGGAGGTAGCTCAGACCATGGAGGCCATGCCCGAGGTAGAGAAGGTTGTTTTTATCAGCAGGCCTTTCAAACTGGCCGGCCGTGAATTTCATCCGGAAAATACGGTTATTAAAATTGGCGATCTTGCGGTCGGTGGAGAAGAGCTTGTTTTGATGGCCGGCCCCTGTGCTGTTGAAAATGAAGAACAGCTGATGGAAGCAGCTGTTGCAGTTAAAAAAGCAGGGGCCAGGGTACTTCGGGGCGGTGCTTTTAAGCCGCGTACTTCCCCCTATAGTTTCCAGGGATTGGAAAAAGAAGGATTGCGGTTTTTGGATCAGGTCCGCTCGAAAACCGGTCTCTATATTGTCACTGAAGTAATGGATCAATTCACTGTAGCTGAAGTAGCCGAATGTGCCGATATTATTCAGGTAGGCGCCCGAAACATGCAAAATTATTATTTGCTTCGGGAACTGGGCAAGATTCGCAAGCCGGTCCTGCTGAAAAGGGGGTTGTCGGCAACCATTGAAGAGTGGTTAATGGCGGCGGAATATATTTTGAGCGGAGGTAATTACGAAGTAATTCTTTGTGAAAGAGGAATACGTACATTTGAACCCTATACGCGAAATACCCTTGATTTAAGCGCAGTCCCGCTGGTTAAGCAGCTAAGCCACCTGCCGATTATTGTCGATCCGAGCCACGGTACCGGGATTGCTGAACTTGTTCCGTGCATGAGCAGGGCAGCACTGGCAGCCGGTGCCGACGGCCTTATGATTGAAGTTCATCCCAATCCTCAGGAAGCACTTTCCGATGGACCACAATCGTTAAATCCCCGGCAGTTTAAAGAACTGGTCGGGTCTCTGAAAGGAGTGGCGGCCAGTGTGGGAAGAACAATCTGACAGCAAGGTTTTATTCCGGCAGGCGGCACTGATTGGCACCGGTTTGATCGGGGGAAGTATTGGAATGGCACTCCGTGAAAAAGGTCTGGTAGGTAAAATAATTGGTTTCGATCGCGATGGGGCAACCTGTAGAAAAGCGGTGCAGAGGAAAGCAGTTGACCTGGCGGTAGAATCATCGGCGGAAGCGGTTCAGGATGCAGATCTGGTAATCCTGGCCGTTCCGGTGATCAGTGCAGTGGAGGTCTTGCGCGAGTTAATTCCGGCAATCAGCAGAGGAACCATAATCACTGATGTGGGCAGCACGAAAAGTGCAATCATGGCCGCTGTGGAGCAGATTTTGCCGGCCGGGTCTTCATTTATCGGCGGTCATCCGATGGCCGGGTCCGAAGAAAGCGGTATTAAAAGCGCTGAACCGGCTCTTCTTGAAAATGCGATCTACGTTTTAACACCGGCACCGGGGACTTCCGAGCAGGCTGTTGGTAAACTAAGTGCTCTAATTGATCATATTGGTGCACAGCCGATCGTTCTCGATCCTTTGAAACATGATCGAATCGTTGCTATGGTCAGCCATCTGCCTCATATTGCTGCCGCATCGCTGGTCCAGAGTGTTGCCGGGACAGAAGATTTGGAATTGGTGCGCACTCTGGCGGCAGGCGGCTTTCGGGACAGCACCAGGATTGCTCTGGGAAACCCTGAGATATGGCGTGACATCTGCATCAGCAATCGCTGGGCCCTTTTGGCCGCTCTAAAATCTTTTAAAGCCAGCATTGATAAACTGGAAAAATATTTGGCTGAACCGAATGCTGAAGGAATTCAAGAATACCTTTTACAGGCCAGGGATTATCGTTCCTCCATTCCGTACCGCGGCCGCGGCATTTTACCTGAAATATATACGCTCGTCGTCCTGGTTCGTGATACTCCGGGTATTCTGGCTAGGGTTACCGGTATTCTCGGTAATGCCGGGATTAACATCGATGCTATCGAAATTATGCATATCAGGGAGCTTTCAGGAGGGAGCATAAGGCTGGGATT
>JAGYMW010000016.1 GCA_018400435.1 Bacillota bacterium
CTAGCTGGGGAAGCCGTCCCCTGGAACTGGATGATTATAATCTCGTTGGCAAAGGGATAAACAGCTATACAAGCTATGACTCTTATTATTGTGAAGATGATAATAAACTGATTGGGGAGTTGCAGCGACATATTGACGACGGGAGTGAACGCTTTCAAATCAGGCTTCACTTTGCAAAAGAAGGAACTGACAATGACGGATCATTGGACGGAGTAGAGTATAACCCACCGGATATCTCACTACGGGTTTTTTATGAATTTTAATCATTGTAAGGATAAGGTTGCTCTGGCGCTTAGGACATTCAAAGATTAGTAGACCTATTCTCATGTTCTGCTCTGAATCCCAAAAGAGGCCGCCTTAATTAGAAAGTTGAAATGTCTTCTATATATGCATAGTGTAAAGTTATTGTAGGATTTAGCAGCTAAATATTTTAGAGGCATAGAAAGAGGAACCTCATGTTCAGCATGAACAAATCCCCCTAAGGAGGTAGAGGTTCCTCTTTGTCTGTAATATCTCTATGATGCCATTTTCGTTTTGGATAAGTTTCATATGCATAATTCGATCAAGGTTGCTACAGAGCATGCGAAAGAACTTATAAAAGCAATTTATCGCAGCATTTACAAGTTGGATCAGGAAAAATGCTGCAAAACTTAAGGAAAGCATTTGATCAAGCAGAAGAAGCAGCCCGAAAGGAAAGGATACTTAATACTACCAAGTATATTAAAAACAACTGGGCCGGCATTGAAGCCCAGGTGAAGCATCCCGAAGCTGGTTGCAGTGCAGAAGGACATGTTAGCCATATCTTATCAGCCAGAATGAGCAGCAGGCCTATGGCGTGGAGCGCAGCTGGGGCAGAAGGTATGGTTCAAATGAGAGCAGTTAAAGCTAACGGTGAAAAGGTAAAAGAGCACTACCTGGCCCGAAGGGAAGAAGCTCCGGTTATTGTTGAACTAAAACAGGTGGTAAAAAAAGAAATAAACCGCTTGCGAAATAAAAAAATGTTAGGTAAAGAAAGTTTGCATAACGTACCTCTTTTTAGTAGAATAAGCAATTTAACCCGCAGTGCCTTTAAGGGTTTAAATGAAAGAATGGTTATTTAGGTCGAATGTGAGGTTCCTTGATCCTACAGTTGCTTGACACGACCCAGAAGCACCAGCACGTTGCTTTTTTTATTCAAACATGTTATAATTTACAAAGTGTTAAAAAGATGAGAAGACCGCATACTGTCAATGCCTTTGCTTGGAAAAGGGAAAGAGGTTAAACGGAAGCTCTCTTTTTGATAAATTCTAAGCAAAGGAGTGTTATATAATGCAGGGTAAAGTAAAATGGTTCAACGCTGATAAAGGATACGGCTTTATCGAAACAGAAGAAGGCAACGATGTTTTCGTTCATTTTTCTGCCATTCAAAGTGACGGATTTAAAACTTTGGATGAAGAACAAGCAGTTAAATTCGACGTAGTCGAAGGAAACCGCGGTTCACAGGCAGAAAACGTTATCGCTATATAATTTAAACTAAGAGTATAGCAAAAAAAATGGGGGCATTTCCGGCAGTTATGGAAATGCCCCCATTTTATAATCACAGACATCATCGCAATGATAAACCGAAAGGAAAATTCATGCTCATCATAAAATAAATAATGAAAGAATCATTGACAAGGATCACTTGTACAGCTGCTATTCATTTATCAGGATAGTGGCAGGTCTTGTAATATAATTTGCCATATTTATTATGTAACCCACAGAAATCCAGAATGGCACCAGAGTGTGAAAAATGTTATATATCAAGACCTGATCCCACGAAGGACATAGAGAACAAGAGCCAGCAATGCTGCAGCAAAAGCGAAAACAGACATAAGAATAAACCCGGAACGGTAGCTCAGAGTCTGATCATAAGAAAAACCGATTAACATAGGCCCTACCAGGACTCCAATGTTCAGACAGGTCGATAACAATCCGTAACCCATGCCAATCTGTCCAGGGGGCAAAAATTTAGGGACCAGCGAAAACACGGGAGCCGGGACAAAAGCGGCTGAAAGGCCGATTAAGCTACCCAGCAGCAATGGATTTATCCTGCTCCCAGTTACTAGCAGAAGCAGTAAAGCCAACGCGGTGCCTCCGCCGATAAGAAAATATTCCTGTTTGCCGATTTTATCGGTCAGATATCCAACCAGGGGACTGAATAGAAGTGAACCAAACATAAAGAGGCTGGCTAAAAAACCGGCATAACTTATATCATAACCTTCGGTCATATAATAATCGCCAGCAAAGGTGAGATAAGATATCCCGGCAACATTAAACATCATCCATGATGCCGCGATAAGCCATACAGGCCACCCGGCATCTTTTATTGACATAAATCCTTTTTTAAATGATATTTCAGCCGTCATTTGCTTCTTCTCTTCTTCCGGAAGTCCAGGGTGTTTAAAATAAAAAAGCACTAAAACAAAGAGACTAAAAACTGCTGTCATAATTACCGGCAGACGCCAGCTTGCAATACCTGCCATACGGCCAAAGATGTTTAAGGTCAAAATTGTCCCAACTGGCATCGCCGTGTTATGTATACCCATGGCACTTCCCAGATCCTTTTTTGCAAACCAGCGGGATATAGTTTGTGGAGCAACGATGGCAATCGTCAAAGCGCCTATCCCGGATATAAACCTGCCGGCAACTAGCCATGGAAAATTGTTACTGAACCCGACTATCAAAGAACCGACCAGGGCAATTGCCAGGGCGGCCATACCGATGCGCCTGGGCCCATAAATATCAGTAAGAATCCCTCCGGGGATTGAAATTAATATTCCTGGAAGAGCAAAAAAACTCATCAAGGCCCCGGCCTGGGCATGAGAAATATCCAGTGAGGATACTATAAAACTGAGAACCGGCGGTATTGTTTGAAAGATGACAGCAAATACCAGCATGGAGACATAGGTGATAATTAGTGCTCTCCAGCGAGATTCGCCGCTCATTTTATACCCCCTTAAAAAAATTATTTGTTAATACTTTATACTCTTTTTTCGACATCGAGTAATGGCTTTACTTACGATTCAATTATCATGGTCAACCATACTCCCACTAGGCCCCAGGCGATCCAGATAAGGATAAGCGTTAACAGCAACCGCACTCCCAGTATAATAATAAGGGTCAGATCCATTATCCAAAGGGTATCTCTTGCTCCGCTCAGTCCCCCGTTAAGGGAAACGATAAAGGCGATGGCCAGCTAAGCCAGGGCTATTGCTCCAAGTCTGCCCACCATGACCATGTCAACTATCTGGACAACTATCTAATTACTGTTTTTCCAGGAAACTTTTTAGCCTGGAATTATTCAGTGTCGTTTCTGATAAATAAAGTTTGCCCTCTTCGGTGGTTTTGATAACCCCGGATTCCATCAGTACTTTCATTGCGTCCGGCTTATAATCGCGAAGGGTAAAAAGGCGTTCGACGAACTTCTTTGGATTGAGCTGCAGTTCGTCGCTTGTTCTGGCATTTTGAATATTGGTAGCATCATGGGCCTGAAATATCTTGATCACCACTTTCATGGCACTCCTGACCCGAATCACAGGAATGATTAAAATTAGAGCAATCAATATGACTAAAATCAAAATTGTTATGACTGTTGCTGACATATCTCACCTCTCCCTTCTGGTAAAACAATTTATTATAAACCCTTTTTTCTATTATATTTTCAGAAATCCTGTTTTGACTAAGCCATCATTATCGTCATAATTACCCAAATTCCCAACCGTTACGTAGTAATAAAGCCTAATTTATATAGCCGATGATATCCAGTAACTAACAATTAGTTCCCTTTGTCCGGTAATCTTCGTGTTCAGATGAACATCACCCTCCCATATTGTATTGTTTTTTCCGATTCCTCAATCGGAGAATGAAGATCTCACATCAAATGTGGCCAGCATACAGATAAAAATAACTCCCATTATAATCCAGCCATAATAAAGGCGTTTTCTTTTTGCGTAGTCTGCAAAAAGGATGAACTCATTCTGACAAACAGATTAGGAGCCCTCTTAACAGTGAGGGCTCCTAATCTGTTTGTCCCAATCGCTTTCCTGTATAATCGCTGTGTTTGCTATGTCAAATATTATATTGACTGTTTCTTTATGTTTTGCTTAAACTGTTTTTTTATACCATCCTTCTGTCACTATAAAATTTAATTTGTTTTTTATGGCGGATAAGCTACTGTATAAATATGGCGACCGCCTCTGTGCAGGGGTCCTTTGAGAAGAGCCTCGATTTCTTCGTGCGGTCTCTGGGTGATTGTTTCGGCTGGGGGTAGTTTCCCCGGAGGATACTTTTCTTTAACCATATCAATTACTTCTACCATGTAGTCAAGAAGAACCTCCAGTCCCGGCTTCGCTTTATCGGCAGTGGCCAGCGACGGTTTACCAATTACACCTTCAGGATAGGAGATAACCTCCAACCCGCCAAAACCGATCACACAGTGTCCGGGGAAGGGATACTGGTAAATATCGCCGCCCATATCAATGTGACCGCGCGGAATGCTGCTGCCAGGATTGTTATCCACTGCATCTTTCAGCTTAACCAGTTCCGGGAACAAAGCCATCGAATATGAAGTCTCCGCTTCGTCGGCATGCCTGAAGGGGGTCTCAAAGGGACCACCGCATTCTTTATCCTTCAGATACTGAGGGATAACAGTCGGCCAATTTAACATCATCAGTACCGAGGGAACCTGGTACTTCTTCATAAACTGGTGCAGAGCTGTGGGAATAACATATTCCTGTCCGTGCCCGTTCAGCAAAATCTGTTTCCTGAATCCAGCATTCCAGAAACCGGCAATAATATTGCGCAGGTAGGCAACAAATACATCTTCGTGCACAACTACTGTTCCGGGCATGCCCAGGTGCATCGCCGGGTGGGAACCATACCAGATCGGCTGGGCTATCGTGCAACCCGTCTTCTGGGCCACCATCTCGGCCATCCGGGTTACCAGAAATGTATCCTCTCCGTAAGGCGCTCCTGTCCCGTGGTTTTCCGTGCTGCCCACAGGAATCAGTAAAATGTCGTTCTCTTTTAACCTCTCGGACACCTGTTTGCCGGTCATGTTCTGAAAATAAAGCCCGGTATCCCGATCCATGTGCCCTCCATCAGGGGGCAGTTTCCATTCTCCCATGCTTAAATGCTCCTTTCTACCCCGGTTAAGTCGGGGTTTACTTGTGAACAACAGACCCTTTTAACCGTATTTGTATAAACCGCACATACTTACCAGCTAAAAGGGCCGTCGCTTAAGCACTCATTGCGCCGCCTGTTTTATCAATGCGGCTGAACTATTCTTTTTTATTCAGGTATCGCCATATCCTTGCCGCCGCGCGGGCTCTGCCTGGCTTCCGGATAGTAACGATCCATGAATTCACGCATAATCACAACCTGCTTGGCCATGGCTACACCTTCGGTAGCTCCGGTGATCTCGCCGTGGGCGCTGATGGCACTGTTACCAGATTTCAGGTGAAGCGGGGAACCTATGCGCACCATTTCGGGCGCTTCGTAAAATCTGATAAATCCACCCGAGGCCGGGGGATTGTCGGTATGAACGTCCAGGGGCACGTCAACCGCCTGCCGCAATGAAGCAATCATCGGCAGGGTCATGTCACGAACAGGGTTGATCGAATCGGCTCCCAGCTGCTCCAGCACTTTGAAGCTGGCCGGGTTTCCATGTCCACAGTGCGCTGATATTTTAAAATGCATGTTCTTGGGCAGTTTGCCCGCTTTGCGCATTTCATTTAATACCCACAGCAAACCTTCGTCATAAACCAGCACTCCGCGGCCGCCCAGTTCAGCAATGTGAAGAACTTCTTCGGCCGCTCGCACTACCTGTTCCATACCGCGCAGACGATAGCCAATCCTTACACCCTGTGAAGAAAGACGGGTGGCACTGGTGTCATAGGTAGCCCGGGGTCCAACTGACAGGTTCAGTTCCACTCCTTTATCTTTACAAATCGCAACATACTCTTTCAATTCACGGGTAGTATGCCTGAAAGTCCCGTAGGTCTCATCAATACGGTTTATCATTACACCATAGTCTTCACCCGTTTCCAGCAAAGCTTTCGCCGCTTCGGCCGAGTTGACTGTCGGCACTTCCAAACGGTAATGGCAACCGTCCGGAAAGGTCTTACCCGAGGTGGGAAGATCAAATGAATCCGACTTGGGCAGACCCAGTCCTGCTAAAAAATCTCTTGTTTCTTGAAACAACAATGAAAACACCGTCCTTCATCTTATTTGTTATTCTTATCATATATCTAAGCAATTATCATGCCAACTATATTCAGGGAAGCGGGTTTCAGCATGAACTACGAGCTTGCATATTGTTATAAGTTGAACATTTTTGGAAAATCCACGGCCGCTCTGGAAGAAAACCTATCCGGCCTGATCAGCAACCACCAAATCGGAGCTATCACAACAGCAATCTGCTATATTTTAAAAAAATTAAACTACATCAGATGTATATATTTTGGCCATCCGGATTCGGCAAACGCCATCCTCAAATTCAATAGGAGTAATCTCGGGAGGCATACTGCCATTCTGTTCCATGGAATACATAAAAATATTGGCGATAGGACAGCTAAGGGGCTGTTTTCCCTGCCCGGTAAATCCTTCGGTAATGTTTTTAAGGCAGCAGCCTTTTACCTTAATTGTCACAGATACATTATCTTCTTCTTTTTCTATGCTTTCCACAAAACCGTTATCCTGCAGCCACTTGATCAGGCTGTCTGTATCTTTAAGATCTTTAACTTCGTCCTTAAAGAAAGAAACTCCCACGGTTGTCATACGATAACGGGCACCACGCCCGCGTTCATCATAAAACTCCTTTTGTGATTCATAAATCAAAGTATCTTTAAATTTATCCATCAAGCTCATTTCTCAAACCTCCTGAACTTATTTTTGTTCAAAATACGGTTGTCCTAATTTTTCACCAAAAACCAGTTCATCCAGAGGAAGACGCGGCCTTGCTTTCGGGACTCTGGATGGCTGACCAATAGCTATAATACTCACAGTTTTATATTCATCGGTAATACCAAAATATTCATTAAGTACCTTTTCGTCACGGACATCAATACAGGGAGCCACCAGCCAGCAGGCCCCCAGACCAAGAGCTGTAACAGCAAGCAGCATGTTTTCAATTGCTGCTGAGGTGTCAAAGGGAGTATCCCACACTTCTTTTTTGCCCAGAATAATGACAATAACATCGGATTCATTGACAAAGGCCGACACATCACCGGAAGTTAATTTTTTGAATGCCGCTTCTTTTTTAGCCTGATCCTTCAATTTTTCAAACCTTGCATGCATCTGTTTGCTGAGAAATTCTCCAGTAAACCGGCGTCCACTGCCACGCCTGCTCAGATCGGAAAGAAATTTCTTATTTTTCTTATCCCTTACCACGATGAAACGCCATGGTTGTGCGTTTTCGCCGGAAGGAGCCTGACGAGCACTTTCCAGGATCATATTCAGATCTTCATCGGATACTTTCTCATCTGTATAATTCCTGATGCTTCTCCGATCATTAATCACCTGCATAAAAACATCCTTTATATCATCCATAAACTTTTTCCTCCTTTTGCCTGGATTTATACTTGCTCTTTGCTATTTGCTATTTGTGCAGTTCAAAATAAATATTTTTTTGCCACCATTGCACTTATATTTTATCATTAAATTAATAAGCAGCAAATATGATGCCAACGTTTTTCATTGTAAAAACTAATAAAAACAAGGCTAATCATAGTTTCAACCAGATAATATCTCATTATGCATTTAAAATTGAAATGAGAACATTGAATCTTGAAAGGCAGTCATGATATAATTTAAGCGGTATTTAATCTGTACTATAGCAGGTGACTTCATTAATGAATAAACTGGCAATTATTGCCCCCGACAAAGAACTGGCAAAATTATGTGAAAAAGTTACGGCAGAAAAAGAATTTTCGGCAGAAATAAGTATCAGCATCGGCTCTACCAGGAATGGTATAGCCATGGCCAAAAAAGAAAAAGAAAACGGAGCGGAAGTAATCATATCGCGCGGCGGCACAGCGATCCTGATCCGCAATGAAATAGTTGAAATACCGGTGGTTGAAGTAGAAGTAACTGCATTTGATTTAATCTACAGTTTCAATAATGCCCGGCAATGGGGCAAGAAAATTATTATTGTCGGATTTGAAAATGTAATTAATGCCATCAGAGGTATTGATCATATCCTCGAAGATATGAGCAAACTGGAAATTATTACTGAGAAAGTCGATGCAGAACATGAAATTACCGGTATTGTAAAAAAGAACCTTGCAAAATTTGGCCCGGAAAACTTGGTGTTTATCGGCGGTAAGCTGGTAGTTGAAAAAGCAAAGGAAATCGGCTGTCATGCCGTTGTTCTTCAATCTGCAGCTGAAAGTGTAATCCGGGCGATCAATGAGGCAATCCGTCTTGCCAGAACAATCCGCTCAGAAAAAGCGAGGACGAACCAGTTTAAAACCATTTTAGAATATATCTCAGATGGTGTTTTGGCTGTAAACAGCAGAGGCGAGGTAACCGTATACAATAAAGCCGCAGAAAACATTATTGGCGTAGCTAAACGCAACGTTCTCGGCCGACCGGCCCAGGAGGTCATTCAGAATACCCGTATGCACGAAGTTCTGGAAACAGGTGTCGAGGAAGTTGGGGTACTTCAGGAAATCGGAAACACGACAATTGTTACCAACAGATCCCCTATCCTGGTAGATAACAAAACTGTCGGAGCAGTAGCTACATTTCAAAATGTCACTGAACTGCAACAGATGGAACAACAAGTGAGACGAAAGCTTTCACGACGTGGCCTGATGGCCAAATGGAATTTTGACGATATTATTGGGAAAAGTCCGGTGATGAAGAAAACAGTGAAACGCGCCCTTAAATTTGCCGAGGTCGAAAATACCATCCTGCTGTCTGCTGAAACGGGAAGCGGTAAAGAAATTTTCGCTCAGAGTATTCACCATCGAAGTAAACGTAAAAACGGTCCTTTCGTTGCCATAAACTGTGCCGCATTACCCGAGACTCTTCTCGAGGGAGAACTATTCGGTTATGCCGAGGGTTCTTTCACAGGAGCAGTAAAAGGTGGCAAATCAGGTTTATTTGAACTTGCGCATGGGGGAACAATATTTCTTGATGAAATCGGCGAAATATCAAAACACCTTCAGACTCTTTTTTTACGGGTTCTGCAGGAGAAAGAAGTTCGTCGGGTTGGCGACGATAGGGTTATCCCAATTGATGTAAGGGTTATTGCCGCTTCGAACCAGGACCTCGGTATCTTGGTTCAGAATGGTAAATTTAGGGCGGACCTCTATTACAGGATCAATGTGCTTAACCTTGAAATTCCACCGTTGCGTGACAGGCGAGAAGATATCCCCCTGCTAGCTTCAAATATTTTAAGCAATTTCAACAAACGAAGCATGATTAACCTTACCTTTGCCCCTCAAGCTCTGAAAGTGTTAAAATCATATTTCTGGCCCGGCAATGTAAGACAGCTGGAGAACGTTCTTGAAAGATTGTTCGTGATAGCTGAAGACAACGTTATAAAGGGCAATGATGTCAAAAATGCGCTGTCCAGCGAGCCAAAAGCAGTAAAACCTGAATTTAATTACTCATCCACCGCCATGCCTGCCCTAGAAAATATTAACACCAGCAGGTTTTCCAAAATCGTCAATTCAAAAACAAAAACATTAGAAACAGGGACAACAAAAGAGGGCCTCTTATCAGAAATTGAAAAAGAAACAATTATTAGAGTGTTTAATGAAGTAAACGGGCGGAAACAGGAAGCAGCTCATATCCTGGGTATAAGCAGTACCACTTTATGGAGACGGCTAAAGCAGCTTGGGATCAATGCCTGATAAACTTAAATTGTTCTATTAATTTTTCTTCTACATCGTTTACAACGGCCAACGGTTTTTCTCCCCTGAGGACACGGACACAGTTTCCAAGAACAAAACTGAGCATACGGTTTAAAAACTGGATGGTTACACCACCCAGTTGAGGAATAAGGAAAATTCGATCTTTAAATTTTTCCGGCAAATTCAACAGGGGATGGCCATCAGGTAAAGATTCAATTTCATAAGTGTCGAGAGCCGCTCCACCAATGTATCCATTCAGCAGTGCTTCGGCAAGTGTTGTCTAGCCAATAGACTAAGTTCACTTAATTTGATAGCATAATAAAAGAAAAGAAGATTCAATGAACCCACAACAACATAATGATAAAAACTTTATAAACCAACCGAAATTCACATAATATAGGCCTACAGTAGCTATCAAAAAGGCAAACGGCCATCTGTCTAATTAGAATAGTCACTGTTTAAAATTTTCCTTAATGGCTCATGGCATGAAGATTGCATATAGATTATATATGATGTACATAAAAAAGTAATAAAATCATTGGATGCTCTGTATTGAAATAAAAACAGACATAAGTATATCCAGGCACAGGCAATCATTAAAAAAACCTTTTAATACAATAAACCAAAATTTAAGAGAGATGATAAAATGTCTAAAATTATATCCGCAGATAAAGCAGCCAAATTAATCGAAGATAGAGCAACAGTAGGGATCAGCATGATGGGGCTTGCCGGATGGCCGGAAGAAGTAGCTCAAGCCATCGAAAAAAGATTTTTAGAAACAGGCAAACCCCGTGATCTAACGATAGTTTCAAGTTCAGGTGCGGGAGATAGCAAAGAAAGAGGTATAACCCGCTTCGGTTACGAAGGACTCGTTAAGAGATGGATAGCCGGTCACATGGGACAGGCTCCCAAAATGAGAAAACTGGTTGAAGATAATGTTATTGAAGCCTACAACCTGCCACAGGGAGTAATCGTTCAACTATGGCGGGAAATAGCAGCCAAGCGGCCGGGACTGATTACCAGGGTTGGACTGGGAACATTTATCGATCCCCGGATCGAAGGCGGAAAAATGAATTCCCGCACCAAACAAGACATTATCAAAGTTATTGAAATTGAAGGACAAGAATACCTTTTTTACAAAACATTCCAGGTAGATGTAGCACTGATCAGAGGAACCGTTGCCGATGAAAATGGAAACCTGACCATGGACAAAGAAGGAATGTTTTTAGAAGCTCTTCCTCTCGCCCAGGCGACAAAAAATTGCGGTGGCATTGTCATTGCCCAAGCTGAATATATAGCTCAGCCAAACACCATCCACCCCAAAAGAGTAAAAGTCCCGGGAATCCTTGTTGATCATGTAATTCAGTGCACCAATCCAGAAAATCACTATCAGACCGAGGCTGTATATTTCAATCCTTCCTTTTCTGGAGATGTTAAAGTACCCCTGTCAGCCATTGCACCACTAAAACTTTCTGAGCGGAAAATTATTGCCCGCCGGGCAGCCATGGAACTGGCACCGGACGTAATTGTTAACCTGGGTATAGGCATATCATCCGATGTTTCTGCTGTAGCAGCAGAAGAAGGGGCATCTGATCTGATACATCTTACCACCGAGTCAGGCACTATTGGCGGAGTACCAGCCAGTCCTCCTGATTTTGGCCATGCCTACAACGCCGAAGCAATCATTGAACACCAGGTTCAATTTGATTTCTATGACGGTGGAGGAATTGATCTGACCTTCCTGGGCATGGCCCAGACGGATAAAGAAGGTAACATCAACGTAACAAAATTCAACAACCGGGTTATTGGCAGCGGCGGTTTCATAAACATAAGCCAGAATGCCAAGAAAGTAGTTTTCTGTGGTTCTTTTACCACCGGTGGCCTTCAGATATCGGTTGACAATGGCAAGCTCAGAATAGATAAAGAAGGCAAAGTGCAAAAGCTGGTTAAAAATGTCGATCAGATCACCTACAGTGGTAAATATGCCCGCCAGGTTAAACAGCCCGCAGTGTACGTCACCGAGCGGGCAGTGTTTAAACTCGAACAGGATGGACTGACATTAATTGAAATAGCCCCTGGTATAGATCTTGAAAAAGATGTTTTGGCCAAAATGGGATTCAAACCCAGGATTTCTCCCCATCTCAAGACTATGCCCGGGGGGATATTTAAACCCGAGTGGGGCGAACTGAAAAAGTTTATAAGCAAAAAGAACCAGGGCTGATTTTTGTCGTGATAACAACCAAATTGATTCAGCGAAACCTTAATATAGTTTTGAAAGGAGCTTAATAGAAATGGGCAAAACGTACAAAATCGGTGTCGTCGGGGCCGGGAATATGGGTAGTGGAATAACCCAGAAACTGGCCCAGGAAAAAATAAATGTCACCATGGTTGAGACTAAAACAGAGTTTATCGAACGTGGATTGAAGAACATCCGCCAGACACTGGAGGAAGGAATAAAGCGTAACATCTTCAGTCCGGAACAAGTGGAAGAAATTATCGGCCGAATAAATGGAACCACAGACTTAAATGAACTGAAAGATGCGGATATGGTAATCGAAGCCGTCTTCGAAGATGAAAAAGTTAAAGGTGAATTATTTGCCAAGCTTGATCAGATCTGTGATTCAAAAACAATCTTTGCTACCAATACGTCCAGCTTACGGGTAGGAAATCTGGCAAAATGGATCAAACGTCCGGACCGGTTCATCGGAACTCACTATTTCTTTCATCCGGCCAAGAACCGCCTTGTTGAAATTGTTCCTCATGAAGGGACCAGTGAAGAAACCAGGGAAAAAGTACTTCGGATTGCCAATCTCCACGGCAAGACTCCGATTGTAGTAAAGGACTCGCCCGGTTTTTGTGTTAACCGCATCTTTATCCCCTGGTATGTGGAAGCGATCCGCATTATCGAAGAAGGAATTGCCAACGCACCCACCGTTAATGAAGCAACCAAACGCGGGTTCGGCATTGGCATTGGTCTCTTCGAGCTTTGGAACATGTCCGGAGGAACGGTGATCGGCCTGCACGGCGCCGAAGGTTTGGGCAAAGAACTGGGAAGCTTTTATGCCCCACCCGAACTGCTGCGTCACCAGGTTGAAGACTTGAAATCCGATTTCTCTCTTGAAGGAGAAATCGACGACAGCAAAATGGATATTATTGCTAACCGTCTCTATGCGATAGCTATGGGTGTAGCCTGCACCATGGTCGACGAAGGTGTAACCACCCTAGATGACGTCGACCGGGGCATTAAAATCGGGCTGGCCTGGCGTAAAGGGCCTTTCGAGCTGATTAACAGCATGGGTATCGAAAAAGCTTACCAGATGGTCAAAGAACTAACCGAAAAACATGGCGATTTTAAAATGCCCAGACTTCTTGAAGCGCAGTACAAAAAAGGCGAAACTTTTGAATTTAAGTTTGTGGAACTGAAAATCGTGGACGATATCGCCTATATTACGATTAACCGTCCCGAAGCAATGAATGCTCTTAACCCTGTTGTCGTAGATCAATTGGAGAAAAATTTTGACTTAGCAGAAAAGAATCCCGATGTTAAAGCCATTGTTTTCAAGGGAGCCGGGAAAGCCTTCATCGCCGGGGCAGACATAAAATTCTTTGTCAACAACATCAAGTCGGATAATGTTGATAAGACCTATGCATTCACCCGCAAGGGGCATGATCTCCTCCTGCGCTTTGAAAACTCATCCAAAATGACTATAGCCCTTGTTGACGGCCTCTCTCTCGGCGGAGGCAGCGAGGTAGCTCTGGCCTGCCAGGCCATTATAGCTACGCCCAACGGGTCTTTTGGCTTCCCCGAAACAAATATCGGCATCTTCCCCGGACTGGGAGGAATGATCCGCGTTGAAAGGCACCTCGGTCTGGAGCTGGCCAAGTACTACATCTTCACCGGGAAAAATATTAGCGCAGAAGAAGCCTACGAACTTGGTATAGTAACAAAACTTGTCGAGCCCACTGAAGTAGACAAAGCTATTAAAGAAGTCATTGCCGGCAGTAAATTTGACAAGTACCGTCCGCGTAAAATACCGGCCAAATATGACCAGGCCAAAGCAGTCTGCACCTCGGAAAATGTTGAGCACCTGTTAAAAGGTAAAACACCGCAGGGCGTAGATCCGGAATTCGCTGAAAAAACAGCAAAAATTGTTGCCAAAAAAGCCCCTGTTGCCCTGAAACTGGCCAATGAATTAATGGATGCTCAGTCCAGGGTCTCCATTAAAAAAGCCATCGATCTGGAACTGGGTAAACTTTACGATATCTTTGCGACCGAAGATGCTCTGGCCGGCCTGCAGTCTCCCGGGCGCCCGCCAAAATACCAGGACAAATAAAAATAAAAAAAATTAAAAGGAGAATAATCACTCATGTTCACAAAAGCTTACATTCCATACAAGGGCTATTACAGTACTCCATTCTGCAAGTGGCAGGGCAGCTTACAAAATGATAATGCCATAGACCTGGGAGCTAAAACCAGCAAAAGCTGGTTCGAAAGCAGAGGTATCGACCCTAAAGTTGTGGAGTATCTTTATCTGGGGATAACCGTTGGCCAGCACCGCGTCTTTTTTGGTGCCACATGGCCAGCAGTACAAATGGGTGCACCCGATATCCCGGGTATGACGGTGATGCAGGCCTGTTCCACAGCCACCACTTCCCTTTTTAACGCCAGCGCATCAGTGGAAGTAGGCAATGTCAATACTGCATACTGTCTTCTGGTTGACAGGTGCTCCAACAGCCCCCATACCATCTGGCCAAATCCGCTTGGTCCAGGAGGCGAAATTATTTCAGAAGACTGGTTCATGGATAACGTGAAAGCCGATCCAGCCACCGGTTCAGGAATGCTGGTAACCGCTGAAAATGTGGCTGAACAGGAAGGTTTCACCCGCGAAGAAGCTGATGAGCTAACACTGCGCCGATATGAACAATATGCCGAATCGCTGGCTAATAACCGCGCTTTCCAAAAGCGCTTTATGTTCCCGGTTGAAGCAACCGTTTCCCGAAAGAAAACCAAGCTGATAGAAGAAGACGAGGGTATCGCTAGAACGTCAAAAGAAGCTCTTGCCCGCCTGAAACCGGTGGCCAAAGACGGTATTCATACTTTCGGGGCCCAGACTCACCCCGCTGATGCTAACGTGGGGATCCTGGTCACCAGTAAAGATAAAGCTGCTGAACTGAGCGCTGATCCCAACGTTGCCATCCAGGTAGTATCCTACGGTTATGCCCGGGCTAAAAAGGCTTACATGCCTACCGCCCCTGTTCCCGCAGTGCAGATGGCTCTTGAACGGGCCGGTAAAAAAGCGCAGGATATGGTATCCATTAAAAACCACAATCCCTTTATCGTCAATGACCTCTACCTGGCCAAGAAGCTCGGCATTGATGCTACTTCCTTTAACAATTACGGCAGTTCAATAGTCTGGGGACATCCTCAGGCACCCACTGCTGGACGACTGATCATCGAAGCAATAGAAGAAGCAGCTATCAAAGGCGGAGGATATGCCCTTGTATCCGGCTGTGCCGCAGGCGACACAGCAGCAGCGATTATCATAAAAATCAGCTAAAACAGGATAAATAAAAAAAGCCGGGTAAAAAACGCGGTTTTTTTTATTTTTTAACTAAAGCTTTCCCACAGATATCGCTCTACCTATACCTGAACAATACAACAGCACAGCACCTAATCAGCTTATTGAGCTTATTCAATACTGCCTGGGAAAAGGCGTCAATTATATTGGCTTTAGATATCCCTACCGACAGGAAAAACAAAAATATTTATTCAGTGTAATCGGTCAGGCTCTAAAGTGCTCTTTCCAGAATTCAACAAAATTTTTTCTTACTATACCTTAGTGAGGCATGTTTATTTACAAGATAACAAGTGATGTTTTTAATCAATTTTCTCTCCAGTTCCAGTCTCTTCCACCCTTGAATACATTGGCATTCATCTCAATGCTAATGAAGAGATTGGCATCGGGGAAACGCTGCACCATGTTGTAATAAAAGTTACCCACATCATCGGTGTTGGCCAATTCTTCATCCGTAGCGATAAGGTAATCCCTTGTGAAATCGAAGGAACTCCAGTCAAAAGGCATGCCCGGTTTCTGATGGCCGGGTATGACTACTTCCGGATTCATTCTCTCAAGACAACCGATATCCTCAATCCACTGTTTCCGTTCCTTCGATGTAATTTCGCAGGTAAAAGGGTGGGCCTGGTTAAATAAAACATCACTGCCATAAAGTGTTTTTATCGATGGGATCCAGACCACCGAATTGTATTTCAGATCACCCATTACACTGGGAATTATTTCAATACGGTGCCCTTCCAGTTCAAAATAATTTTCCTTCAGAGGCTCAATTTCCACCGTTTTCCGGCAGATATTGGTTTTGCCGATCACTGCTTCCCAGTGTTCAATTTTTCCAAAAAACTGGTCATTGATGGTATCACATGTATCGGGGAGAGCAATCACTCTTGCTTCCGGAAAAGCTTCCGCAATATGCCCTGTTCCAAAATAATGATCGGGATGGGCATGAGTAACATAAATTGTTTTTAGCTGTTTCCCTGTTTCCAACACTTCAGCGATAACCCGGTGAGCATTTGATTGTGTCCACTGGGTATCTATTAAAGCAGCATCCTCTTCACCCATCACTATTACCGATGCCACTTCAAACCCTTTTTCATCGCTAAAAAATACTTTTGTTGAAAGAAAATTCTTCCCATGCGTATTCAATACAACTTCCATACAAATCCTCCTCTGGTATAGTAACCCTGCGAATACGTAATCATTGGCTATATCTTCAGTGTTGATAAATCCTTCGATAATCTCTCCTGTCTGTTGGCTTAAATATCATAATCAAAATCATCCAACAAATAGGCAAGAGAACAGCAGTTACCGGTATGCCAAAAAACATCCAATCAAAAAAACCGACCCGAATTCCCGAATATGTTTCCAGCAGTTTTAAAATAAGAATGTTGATGGAACTGCCGGCAGGAGTCATAATCTCTCCGATTTCTCCTCCCCAGAGCAAACTATCACTAACAGTTCCGGGAGTACAGATCCGGTCCGCTATTATCTGCTGAGAATGCCTTTAAGATGTTTCAATTCCTGTGCGGCCATTTCTTTTTTATCAAGCATTACGGCTATTAAATCCAGACGGCATGATGTACTATTTAATTTTTTTTGCTGCAGATAAAAAAACACCAGTCTACGCAACTGGCGGGCCTTCCTGAGATCAATCGATTCTTCCGGTCTTCCATATGCCGTACCGGTTTTAGTTCTTACTTCGACAAAAACCAGAGTTTTCCCCTCCCGGGCTATGATATCTATTTCTCCAATTGTACAGCGGTAATTTGTTTCGATAATTTCATAACCTTTATTTTCCAGGTACACCCTGGCCGCTTGTTCTCCGGCCATGCCAACCCGTCGGCGCTGCTGGGTCATGCATTCCGTCACTCCATTCTTATTAGAGCAAACCGTTGATACTGAATAATTGTACCGTCAGATCCAAACATTTACGGCGTTGCTATATAATCAAATATATCGATATTTTTCCCTGACGCTTCATCTCAAATCTTTTTTAATCTTTAAGTCAAGCGAAATGAGCGGCGGTGAACAAGGCAGGGACCATAACGCCTCAGGGCAGAACGATGTTCTGCTGTACCATAGCCCATGTTTCGATCAAAACCATAAACAGGATACTGCCGATGGAGATCAAGCATGACTCTATCCCTGGCCACTTTGGCCAAAATTGACGCCGCGGCAATGGAAAGTGAGAGCCGATCTCCACTCTTCAAGACCTTTTGCCGGTAAGGACATCGCAGGATGGAAAATCCGTCAACAAGAAGATAATCTGGTTTGCAGGCAAGCGCATTAACTGCCCTAAGCATGGCCAGCATTGAGGCGGCATGAATGTTAATTCGATCAATTTCCTCTCTCGAAGCACTGCCAATTGCATAAGCTTCAGCATCGATAATAATTCGCTCAAAAAGCTTTTCTCTCGTACAGGCTGACAATTGTTTGGAATCATTTAATCCTTCAATCAACAAATCCTGTTTGAGGATTACCGCAGCAGCAAAAACCGGGCCGGCCAGAGGGCCGCGTCCTGCTTCATCAACACCTGCGACTGATTCATATCCTTGATGCCAGAGCTGCTCCTCCTCAAGAAACATTTTTTTGAGGCGCAATTCCTCCGCCTCGCGCGCTTCCGTCTTCTTTTTAAAACGTTCCAGCAGGTAAGCTGCTCCCCGACGCGAATCATTTTGCAAAAACCGGGCCTCTTCAACAGACAACTTGTCCCTTTCAGCAAGAAGGGTATCGATTTCTAAAAGCGTCATTCCTTTAAAAGGCAAGACCGAACCACCTCCTGCTGTTTAATCATTCTTTAAACCGGAACTTCCTCAAGGGTAATCCTGCCCAGCGCTCCCTCCTGGAAATCGTGAAGCAGGGAAGCGGCTGCCCTGTCTAAATCCGGTTTGCCAGCAGATTGTAAATAACCGAACTTATAAGCAATATCTTCCAACAAACCGGCCTCGCTTTGCCCTCCTGTCCCATTATACTTTTTCTGCATAAAACTGAATATACCGTTCTCTTGATAGAAGTTAATTAACCACGAAACAGTATTCTGCAGGTCATAGCGACCGGCCGGTATGGCTCCCACTACCGCCAGGGGATAACTTGAATCTTCCGTTATTTTTGGCCAGAGAATGCCAGGCGTATCAAGCAGCTCTATTTCCGGATGAATACGAATCCACTGCCGCCCCCTTGTAATACCAGGTTGGTTGCCTGTCTTGACAGCAGATTTTTTTAAAAAATAATTAATAAGCGTCGATTTCCCCACATTGGGTATCCCGACAACCATCATCCGCAGGGGACGCCTGAACCGGCTTCGTTTTTTCCCCGACTTTTCCCGCTTTAAATAACGCATCAACTGATTAATTGATTGTTTATCATAAATGCTAAAACTGATGGCGTCCTGATCCCTTTCCTTAAAATGAGAAAGCCAGTGCCCGGTAGCGTCAGGATCAGCCCTGTCCGCTTTATGCAGCAGAAGAAGAGTCTTCTTCTCTGCGAGCAATCTGGCAAATAATGGATTGTGGCTGCTGATGGGGATGCGTGCATCAAGCAGCTCTATAACAATATCAACTGACTTTATATCCTGGCGGAGTTGATTAACAGATCGGGCCATATTGCCGGGGTACCACTGTCCCTCTCTCAAGGACTCCGCACCTCATCTCCGATTCCCCGGGCTTCCCAGAGAGGCCAGAAAATAAAAAAAGCTTTCCCTTTCAGTGAATCAAGCGATATAAAACCGACCCGTGGATCCCTGCTATCCATACTGTTGCACCGGTAATCTCCAAGCAAAAAAATATACCCCGGTGGTACTTCCACTGGACCGAAATCGGCCATCTCCATGTCATCCAGCAAATAAGGTTCATTCAGGACTGCACCGTTGAGATAAACCTGTCCAGTTTTTATTTCGACCCGGTCGCCACCGACTCCGATCACCCTTTTTATAAAATCACGGCCGGGTTGGTACTCAAATACCACAATATCACCCAGCTGCGGTTCATCGAAGTAATAAACAACTTTGTTTACCATCAGGCGTTCTGTTTCCTCCATGGTGGGATACATTGATCGCCCCTCGACAACAAAAACTTCGAACAAGAAAAGGCGGATCAGAATCGCCAGAACAACAGCAATCAGAATGGATCTGATCCATTCCCAGGCTTCTCTCCATTTTCCCAATTAGATCATCCCCATCTATCAGCGGCGTTCTTTAATACGGGCAGCTTTACCGGTAAGCTTACGCAGATAATAGAGCTTCGCTCTGCGGACACGCCCTTTTTTTACCACCTCAATTTTGCTAATTGACGGTGAATGGATCGGGAAAACTCTTTCCACACCAATGCCGAAGGTGACCCTCCTGACAGTGAATGTTTCCCTTGCTCCACTGCCCTGTCTCCTGATCACAACACCTTCAAACACCTGGACTCTTTCACGACCCCCTTCAACAACCCGGACATGAACTTTCACCGTATCTCCTGCCGAAAACGGCGGCAGATCGTCTTTCATGTTTCGCTTTTCTACTTCCTTTAAAAAGTCTGTCACGCTTTCAACCTCCTATCGATCAATGCATAATTATAACACATTATTCTGATCAGATTGCTCATTTTTTAATGTATCCAGATAAATCCTGTCTTCATTTTTTAGCTCAGTTTTGCTGAGTAGTTCAGGTCGTCTTTGATAAGTCCTCAGGATCGACTGTTTCCTCCGCCAGTGCTCAATTTCAGCATGGTTTCCCGATAGAAGTACCGCCGGCACTTCCATACCCCGGAATACAGCCGGGCGGGTATAATGCGGATATTCAAGCAACGATTCGGTGAAAGATTCATTTTCTGCCGCCTCCACGGAAAGGAAACCTGGCAAGAGCCGGACCACAGCATCACAAACTACAGCAGCAGCCAACTCGCCTCCGGTGAGGACAAAATCGCCAATTGAAAGTTCTTCCTCGACCAGTCCCAGGCGGACCCGTTCATCCACCCCTTCGTAGTGGCCGCAGATTAATATCAGATGTTTGAGGTCGGCCAGCTCGCTCGCCTTTTCCTGATTGAATGTATCCCCCTGCGGGGTCAGTAGAATTACCCTTTCATTACCGCCCCTTGTTTTATCAGATCGTAGGTCTTCAACTGCTTTATAAAGGGGCTCCGGTTTAAAAATCATTCCCCGGCCTCCCCCGTATGGAGAATCGTCCACCTGGTGATGACGGTCTTCCGTGTATTGCCGCAGGTCAACTGGATTAATTTCCACCAGGTTCTGATCGATCGCTCTTTTAATCATGCTTTCCCTAAACGGCCCATCAAACATGCCGGGGAAAATCGTCAGTATATCTATCCTCATTGTCCTTCACCGGTCTTCCTGTCTTATAATTCCAGGAGTCCTTCCGGCAGCTCTACTTCAACTATCCCGTCTTCAAGATCAACCCGCTTAACAATCTTCCTCACTGCCGGAATTAAAACTGTTTTTTTCTCTTGATCATCTTTCTGCATTATTAAAAGATCATGGCCGCCTGTATTCAGAATATCGACAACCCTGCCCAGCAGTTCGCCTGCACTGAATATTTGCAAGCCAATTATCTGATCATGATAATAAGTGCCTTCAGGCAGGGACAGCCGCTCCGATTGGGGGATCATGAGTAAAGCTCCCTTCAAAACCAGAGCTTCATCCCGGCTCTCAATGCCTTTAAACTTTATCAACCAGAGAGGACCGAATACGGAACCTTTTTCTACAGTCATCCAGCAGGATTGAGATTCATGCTGCAGCAGTACTTTCTCAAGTTGAGTAACCCTTTCAGGAAAATCGCTGCAGGGATAAACCTTAACCAGTCCTTTCACACCATGTGGTGAAAGAATTTTACCAATGACTGCTTTCTGAAGGTCATTGGACAATTTCAACAACAACCCGTTTGCTTTCTTTAACAGCAGCCGCGTTGATCACTGTCCTGATAGCTTTGGCAATACGGCCCTGTTTGCCAATAACCTTGCCCATATCATCCGGAGCCACTCTCAGTTCAAGAATAATTGATTTTTCACTTTCAACCTGCCGGACCTCGACCCGCTCAGGATCGTCAACCAGCGCTTTGGCCAAATGCTCCAGAAGCTGCTTCATTGTTGGTAACCTCCCTGCAGAGCTGATTATTTCAGGCCTGCTTTTTCAAAAAGAGCTTTCACTCTATCGGACGGGCGCGCTCCTTTGGAAATCCACTGCATAGCCTTTTCTGAGTCAACTTCGAATGTGGTCGGGGTGGTAGTGGGGTTATAATAACCTATTTCTTCAATAAAACGTCCATCCCTTGGATAGCGGGAATCAGCCACCACTATGCGATAAAAAGGTTTTTTCTTTGCTCCCATTCGTTTTAACCTGATCCTTACTGCCAACTGTTTCACCTCCGCATGGACTATTAATTTGTTTTATCGGCAAAAATCTCTGCCCATCTATGAAAAACCGGTTTGGAGCCGGCTTGCTTTTTAAAAGGGAAATCCCCCTTTTATATTTTTCAGCTTTTTGAAAGCCTTCTTTTGGTCCTGTGAACCCATCTTTTTGATCATCTTTTGCATCTGGGAAAACTGATTCAACAGCCTGTTTACATCCTGGACTGTTGTCCCGCTGCCTTCGGCGATACGACGACGGCGGCTGCTGTTTAAAATAGAGGGATCTTCTCGTTCAGCACAGGTCATTGAACCAATGATCGCTTCAACCCGCTTAAAACTATTTTCATTTAGCGAAAGCTGTTTCATTTCCCGCGGGATATTTGCTGCCCCCGGCAGCATGTTAAGAATCTCTTCCATGGAGCCCATATTCTTAATCTGGCCCAGTTGATCGCGAAAATCATCGAGGGTAAACTGGCGACGGCGGAGTTTTTCTTCCATCTCTTTCGCCCTGGCCTGATCGAATGTTGCTTCCGCTTTTTCAATCAGGGAGAGGACATCGCCCATGCCCAAAATACGGGAGGACATCCGGTCCGGATAAAAAGGCTCCAGAGCATCAACTTTCTCCCCTACACCAACGAACTTAATGGGACACCCGGTCACAGCGCGGACGGACAAAGCAGCCCCTCCTCGTGTGTCGCCGTCGAGCTTGGTTAGAATAATCCCGCTCAGTTTTATTTTCTCATTAAAGGAAACAGCTGCGTTTACTGCATCCTGGCCGGTCATGGCATCAACCACCAGTAATATTTCATCCGGTTCGAGGACTTTTCTAATTGCTCTCAGCTCTTCCATCATGTCATCATCGATATGCAAACGGCCTGCAGTATCAAAAATAACAGAATCAAAATCATCTTTTTCAGCCAGTTTTAAACCCTTGCGGCAGATTTCCACCGGGTCAGCATCAGAATTACTGTAGCACTGGATACCGGACGACTGACTAAACATCTTGAGTTGCTCCACCGCCCCCGGCCGGTATATATCGGCAGCGACAAGCAGTGAGCGACGGCCATTATGCTTTAAATGAGCAGCCAGCTTAACGGCGGAAGTAGTCTTACCTGACCCCTGCAGACCGACCAGCATAACCTTCAGCGGTTTGCTTACACTCTCAATAAGGACACTCTGGTTTTCCCCCATTAGCCTGGTCATTTCTTCGTTGACAATTTTAACTACCTGTTGACCGGGAGTGAGGCTTTTGGTTACTTCCTGCCCCACCGCACGTTCTCTTATCGAGGCTATAAAATCTTTGACTACCTTGAAATTAACATCAGCTTCCAGAAGAGCCAATCTTATTTCCCGCATAGCCATATCAACGTCTGCTTCGCTTAATTTTCCCTTGCCTTTTAAGCGGCGCAATGTGTTCTGTAATTTTTCAGCCAAACTGGCAAACATAATTGCCTAACACTCCTATTTTTCGTTGCCCGACCGCAGGGCTGCGATAATTTCTCTTAAACGTTTTTGGTCTTTTTCACCAAAAGAATTGACGCTTCCTCTTAACAACTCATCAGCTTCATCCAAAAGCTTTTGTTGCTCTCTGAATAGTGCATATAGTCCAAGTTTCTCTTCGAGTTTTTCTACCGCTGACAGAGTTCTCTGAATGACATCATGAACGGCCTGCCTGCTTATCCTGTATTCGTCGGCAATTTCGGCCAATGAATAATTATCGCTGAAGTAGAGCTTCGTTATTTCCTGCTGACGCTCCGTCAGGAGAGAAACATAGATATCACAAAGTAAATTTATCCTGTGCAACCGATCCAGCATAACAACTCCTGTAAAGCATTAATCCTTTACAGAGGAAGTATAACAGAAACAAAAATATGTTGCAAACTTTTCTCGATAATTTTCTTTTTACTCAGCGATATTGTCATTTTAAGAATGTTCAGGGGAAAAGTCACCATGAGAGAAGAAAAAACAGGCTTACCCAACGTTATCTGTATTTGCCCCTTTAGTTAAATCAAACAAACCTGAGTTACTCTTCTTTATTTTTTATGAACATTTTGATCGTCAAATCCTGGAGACTCTTTACAATTCTAATCTTGCATGGCGGTAATGTTCACCGCTTCAGGGCGGTGAACATTACTGCTGAGCATTGATAGGAAATTTTATCAGAGTGGTATGTTGCCGTGTTTGCGCATCAATCGCTGTTCCCGCTTATTTTCCACCATTTCCAGACCCCGGATCAGATAAGTACGGGTATCGCGCGGATCGATAACCTCATCAATCCAGCCCCTGGCAGCAGCAATATAAGGATTGGCATAGCGCTCCCGGTAGCTGCTGACCAGCTCCTGTCTTTTTTCCTCTTTATTTTCAGTCTCTTCAATTTCACGGCGGTTGATAATATTGACCGCCCCTTCCGGTCCCATAACTGCAATTTCAGCCGTCGGCCAGGCCAGGCATATATCCGCACCGAGAGAACGCGAATCCATAGCAATATAAGCACCGCCGTAAGCCTTGCGCAGAATAACTGAAAGCTGGGGCACAGTTGCTTCCGAATAAGTGTAAAGAACCTTGGCCCCGTGGCGGATAATCCCTCCCCATTCCTGCTCAACGCCGGGCAGATAGCCTGGGACATCGACAAAAGTGACCAGGGGGATGTTAAAGCTGTCGCAAAACCGGACAAAGCGAGCAATCTTGTCAGAACAGTTAATATCGAGGCAGCCGGCCTTGACCTGGGGCTGATTGGCTACTATGCCTACCGGACGGCCGCCCAGGCGGGCAAAACCAACTACAGCATTTTTGGCATAATCACGGTGGACCTCCAGCATTTCACTGCCGTCAACCACCCGCAGAATAACATCTCTGACATCATATGAGCGGTTGGGATTCTCCGGCACTATGGTGATCAGTTCTTCCTGTTTCAGCTCCGGTTCACGAGGCTCCGCCACAGGCGGATCATCAACGTTATTTGAAGGGAGATAGCTTAAAAGCGCTCTTATTTGATTGAAGCATTCTTCTTCATTTTCGGCAAAAAAGTGAGCTACTCCGCTGGTCTTGTTATGAGTAGTAGCGCCGCCGAGTTCTTCTGCACTGACGTTTTCACCGGTAACTGCCTTAATAACCTGCGGTCCGGTTATAAACATGTTGCCAATGCCGCTGACCATAAAAACAAAGTCGGTTATCGCCGGCGAATATACCGCTCCTCCCGCACAGGGTCCCATTATAATGGAAAGCTGGGGGATAACCCCTGAACAGAGCGTATTGCGGTAAAAGATCGAACCGTAGCCGTGAAGGGCAAAAACCCCCTCCTGGATACGCGCCCCACCGGAGTCATTCATTCCGATAACCGGAGTCCCATTCTGTGCGGCCAGATCAAGAATACGGCATATTTTTTCCGCATGGACCTCGCTGAGGGAACCGCCGGCAACGGTAAAATCCTGGGCATAAACATAAATACGACGGCCGTTAACTGTCCCGTAGCCTGTAACCACCCCTTCCCCCGGGTTGGCAAAATCGAGGCTGCTGGCATCTTCCAGGTTAGTCTGGGCAAAAGTACCAATCTCAACAAAGCTATGATCATCAAGTAATTTTTTCAGCCTCTCTCTTGCTGTCAGCTTGCCTTTTTCATGCTGGGCCGCTATCCGCGTATCACCCCCGCCTGCAATGGTCCGGCGCTGTCTTTCCTCAAGATGTTTTAGTTTATCCTTCAAAACGATCACCACTTTCTCTATTTTTGATCCTTATTCAGTGCTGGCATAATTCTATGAGGACCCCGCCGGTTGATTGGGGATGAATAAAAGCAATTTTTGCCCCCCCGGCTCCGTAACGGGGCTTTTCGTCGATCATTTCTATGCCCTTTTCTTTTAACTCCCTAATTTTTGCCTCAATATCGGAAACGCTAAGAGCGATATGGTGCACACCCTCACCCTTTTTGGCTATAAATCTGCCAATGGGCCCATCCGGATCGGTAGTCTGGAGCAGCTCAATTTTACTCTCGCCGGCGGGGAAAAATGCCGTTCTGACTTTTTGTTCGGGCACTTCTTCTTCACCATTATATTCGAACCCAAGGCTGTCCCGGAAAATACGGACCATTTTTTCAAGGTCTCTGACAGCAATGCCGATATGATCAACCTTTTCAAACAACCGGCTTTCCTCCTTTCTACTCGTGCCCGGCTGCCCTCTGCCGGATAAAATCGATAATCTCGGCAGTTGTAACACCGGGGGTAAATACTTCGGCCACACCCTGTTCCTTAAGGTAGGTTATATCTTCACGGGGAATAATTCCGCCGACAATGACTATTATATCACGGCTTTCCTGCTCGCGTAGCATTTCCAGCACCGGCGGCACCAGCTGCATATGGGCCCCCGAGAGAATGCTCAACCCTATTACCTGGACGTCTTCCTGGAGCGCCGCTTCCACAATTTGTTCCGGAGTTTGCCGCAAACCCGTATAGATCACTTCCATTCCGGAATCACGGAGGGCCTGGGCAACAACTTTGGCTCCACGGTCATGTCCGTCCAGGCCTATTTTCCCCACAAGCACACGTACAGGCTTAAAAGCCATCTTTCTTCTACCTCCTTCTTCCATCCTTCCATGCAACTGAAGAGCGGTTATTACAGAGTTATATGCTGCTTGTATTCGCCGAATACATCCCGCAGGACTCCACAAATTTCTCCCAGGGTAGCATAGTTTTTCACAGCAGTTAAAATATATGGCATCAGGTTCTCGTCGCCCCGGGCAGCACGTCGCAGTTCCTGCAATGCTTCGGCCACCTGTCCCTGATTGCGGCTCAGGCGGACTTCCTTGAGCCGTTCCACCTGGCGCTTGCTTACTGCCGGGTCCATCTTCAGAAGATCAATGGGTTGATCTCCACTCATGGTAAATTTATTAATCCCGACCACCACCCGGTCGCCGTTTTCAATCTCTTTCTGGTAGCGGTAAGCGCTGGCCTGAATTTCCTGCTGAATGAATCCCTTTTCAATAGCAACTACCGCCCCGCCAATTTCGTCTATTTTTTTGATATATCGAATAACTTCTTCTTCGATATGGTCCGTCAGCTTTTCAATGAAGTAAGAGCCGCCCAGGGGATCGACCGTATCGGTTACTCCGATTTCATAGCCGATTACCTGCTGGGTACGCAAGGCCAGCAGCACAGAATGCTCGGAAGGCAGGGCCAGCGCTTCATCGCGCGAATTAGTATGCAAGGACTGAGTCCCGCCAAGGACGGCACTGAGAGCCTGGAAGGCCACCCGCATTAAATTGACATCAGGCTGTTGGGCAGTGAGAGTGCAACCGGCAGTTTGAGTGTGGAAACGCAACATCATGGAGCGATCTTTTTTAGCGCCAAAACGTTCTTTCATTAAACGAGCCCAGATCCTCCTTGTGGCCCGAAACTTGGCTATTTCTTCAAAAAAGTTGGAATGGGCGTTAAAAAAGAAGGAAAGCCGGGGCGCAAATTGATCAATTTCCAGCCCGGCCTGCAGGGCCGCCTCCACGTAAGCAATGGCATTACTCAGAGTAAACGCAGCCTCCTGGATGGCGGTGGAACCGGCTTCCCTGATATGATAACCACTGATACTGATGGTGTTCCAGTTTGGAATATGCTTACCGGCGTAAGCAAATATATCCACAATGAGGCGCATTGATTCACGGGGCGGAAATATATAAGTGCCCCTGGCCACGTATTCTTTGAGAATGTCGTTCTGAATAGTTCCCTTGATTTTATCCATTGGTATACCCTGTTTTTCGGCCACCGCCATGTACATGGCCAGCAAAACCGCCGCCGGGCTGTTGATGGTCATCGAGGTGCTGACCCGGTCAAGAGGGATATGCTCAAGGAGTGTTTCCATGTCGGCAAGGGTATCAATAGCTACACCCACTTTCCCCACCTCACCCCGGGCCAGGGGGTGATCTGAATCGTAGCCGATCTGGGTGGGCAGATCGAAGGCAACGCTCAGTCCAGTCTGCCCCTGTTCAAGAAGATAACGGAATCTTTTGTTCGTTTCTTCGGCACTGCCAAAACCAGCATACTGGCGCATTGTCCAGAGACGCCCGCGGTACATGGTCGGCTGGATGCCCCTGGTAAAAGGATATTCACCGGGCCAGCCAAGCCGATCGGGATAAGCAAATTCTCCCATACTCAAAGGGTCGTAGATCCGTTCCACGGAAAGTCCGGTGTCAAACTTAAATTCACGCCGTTCGGGATGTTTTTCAAGGGCCTTTTCAAGTTTTTCCATCCATTCTTTCCTGGCCCGGATAAGTTCATCTTTATTATTCTGCTCAGTCAATTTTCGCCGGAACCTCCTTCCACAGCTGCCCGCAGTCGCGGGTAGAAAAATCACGTTACTGACGATTTAACTGCTTTCGGAGAGCAGATCACCGATCATTTCCGGAATTTCAGCGGGCATTTCGGCTACTGCCACCCCGGCCTTTTGCAGGGCTTTAACCTTGCTATCAAAGGTTCCCCGACCTCTTTCTATAATGGCCCCGGCATGGCCCATCCTTTTACCCGGAGGGGCACTGCGACCGGCCAGATAAGCCACAACCGGTTTGCGCATCGATGAAGAAACAAAGGCAGCTGCTTCTTCTTCGGCACTGCCACCGATTTCGCCCACCAGCATAACCGCTTTTGTATCATCGTCTTTAGCAAATTGTTTCAGCACGTCGATAAAATGGAGACCAACCACCCGGTCTCCGCCAAGACCGACTACAGTGGTTGTCCCAATCCGATTTTCTGTGAGGTGACCGACAATTTCATAACAGAGGGTCCCGCTTCTTGATACCACTCCAACCGGACCGGGGATAAAGTAGCGGTTTGGCATAATCCCGATTTTACAGAGGCCGGAGGAAACAAGTCCGAAGGTGTTGGGCCCCACCACAGTAGCTCCCCTGGATTCGGCACAGGCCATAATTTCCACGGCATCGTGCAGAGGAATATGTTCGGTTATCAAAACCAGGATCCTGATCCCCGCATCAAGAGCCTCAAGAGCAGCGTCTTTGGCATAAGGAGCCGGGATAAAGAGGATGCTCGCATCGGCCGGTTCTTTCTCCATCGCTTCAAAAGCCGTATCAAATACGGGAATACCTTCAACAACCTGTCCACCTTTTCCGGGCGATACACCGCCGATTACTTTCGTCCCGTAGGCAAGCATCTGCCCTGTGTGAAATGAACCCTGGCGGCCGGTAATACCCTGGACCAAAACCCTGGTATCCTGATTTATATAAATGGCCATTGTTTAAACTCCTTTCTTAAACAAATATCGTTCAGCCGGGGATAAAGTGCCGCCGGCAAACCCGCGCCTCAGCTGACTCATGAAGGACGATCCATTTCCACCGCATGGCGTACAGCTTCATCCATGGTGGTAAAGCTTTTGATACCCACCTTCTGCAGGATAGCCCGCCCCTCCGCTTCATTTGTTCCCACCAGGCGGAAGGAGACAGGCAGGTCTATGCCCCGGGTCTCTTTTACGCGGGCGAAAGCCTCGGCCACCACATCGCAGCGGGTAATACCGCCGAAAATATTGATCAACAATACTCTCGGATTAGTCCCAAGAAGCAGCTCCAGGGCCTGGGCAGTTTTTTCTATATCCGCCCCCCCGCCAAAATCAAGAAAATTGGCCGGGGCGCCGCCGTAGTGCTGAACCATATCGAGAGTAGCCATTGTAATTCCGGCGCCGTTGGCCATTATCGCAATATCACCATCCAGTTCGACATAGGCCAGATCCAGTTCCTCGGCTTTGAGTTCAAGAACCGTTTTTTCCCTGATTACAGGAAGCTGCGGGTGGCGGTACAGAGCATCATCATCAATGGTTACCTTGGCATCGGCGGCGATAAACCCTTTTTGAGTTACCGCCAGAGGGTTTATCTCGATCAACTCGGCATCCACTTCCCGAAACAATCTGTAGAGCTTCGGTATTAAAGAGGCAAATTCTTTTCGCAATTCGCCTCCTACTCCCAGACGTCGACAAATTTCACGGACCATGTAATCCTGAAAACCGATGTATGGATCAACAGTCCACCTGATCATTCGTTCTTCAGGAACTTCTTCCACATCCATGCCGCCGTCCAGCGAAACGAGAACGATGGGCCGGCGGGTTGTTCCATCGACTGTAATAGCAAGATAAAATTCCTGTTCAATATTCAGTTTTTCTTCAACTAACAGTTTTGATACCCCTGCGTCACCCAGATTCATCTGCAAAATTCGATCCGCTTCCCGGCGCGCTTCGCCGGGGTCGGCGGCAAAGGCAATAGCGCCGGCTTTACCCCTCTTCCCGGAGAGAACCTGCGCTTTAATTACTACCTCTCCCAGATCGGCGGCAGCCTCGGCTGCTTCTGCAGCATTTTCAGCCAGCTTTCCATAGGGTATTGGAATGTCATAGCGGAAAAAAAGTTTTTTCCCTATATGCTCATAAAGTTTCAAATTTATTCCCCCATTCTCCCGGTATATTTTTAAACAATGCTTTTTTTTAGCTTATTATACAAGGTAGCCAGCGAAATATTTAAAGCCTGGGCCGCTTTCTTTTTGCCTTCTAGCGTTTCACCATACCTGGTCAGAGCCAGCTTAATCATCATCTCCTCCATTTTATCAAGGGGTATAATTTCATCTAAAACAGGGCCTTCCGAGGTGCCCGGCCGGTTGCCAATGATGGCCAGATGCTGATACTCAATAACCGAACCGTCGACCACCGCCATTGCCCTTTCAATAACACTGTTCAGCTCATTTATATTGCCGGGCCATTCATACTCGGAGAGCTCTTGCAGAACACGCGGTGAAATTTCGGCAACATTTTTACCGAGCTTGCGGTTCAGACGATCAATCAGGACTTCAGCAAGAAGGGGAATATCTTCAGGCCGTTTACGTAACGGTAGTAAATTGATCGTAACCTGGCTCAGGCGGCGGTAGATTTCTTCAGAGAAATAACCCTGAATCGAAGAGGCAATGAGTTTGCTGTCGGCCGAAGCAATAACCCTTATGTCAACAGGAATTGGCTTATCTCCACCGATGCGGCAAAAAGAATGCTCGTCCAGGACACGGAGAATCTGATTCTGCAGATGGGGGTTGAGAGCAGTAATTTCTTTGATAAAAAGAGTGCTTCCTGCGGCCAGTTCCAGTTTACCCAGCCTGGTTCTCAATATTCCGGGCATAGCCCCTCTCTCGCAGCCAAAAATTTCTATTTCCTGGAGTGAATCTGGGATAGCAGCACAATCTACAATAATAAGGGGCCTTTTACGGCGTGAACTGCTATTGTGAATAGCCCGGGCAAAAAGGCTTTTCCCGGTTCCGTATTCTCCCCTGATCAGGAGAGAAGCGTCGCTGCGGGAAGCACGGCGGGCTTTTTCAACGGTAGCCCTGAAAGCCTTGCTCTGGCCAATTAGTGAGTCAAAGCTGAACCTGCTTCCTGAAATCTTTTCAATCTGGGCATAAAGATTATCGATGACCGTATTGCTATATTTCAGCTCGTCCATAAGCTTTAGAATATCGCAGACCGGTTGAAAAACGACGACTGCCCCCATCAGTTGCCCGCCTACGATGATCGGCGAAGCATTGGAAATCACATCAGCTTCAGATCCACCGACAAAAGTCCGATAACCGGTTACGGGTTTCTGCTGGATCAATGATTGAGAAAGTGCCCCATGCGGTGAAACATCAAATATGCTACGGTTAATTCGTTCGCTTTCAGGAATTCCGGAAATCCTGGTAAAAGCAGGGTTTACATACTTGATGATCCCTTTTTCATCGACTACTTCAATAGCATCCTGGACTGCATTGAGAATCGCCAACAGCTCACCCTTCAAAAGCCGTGCCTCCTGGAAATACTGTCTGGAGCTGAGTATAGTACTTAAAACATAATTAGGGAGCAGTTCTTCAATTTTTAGCCGGCGGTTAATTATCTTTCGCAAATACTCTCCTACCGACTGCTCACCTGTAGCATCAACAACAGTATCAAGCTCAGAAAGCGCGGCAATTTTATCCAAACTTGTGGTAACAAACAAATTTTTTCTTTCTTTTTCAGTCAGCCAGCCGATTTCGCCGTCGAGACAGGCCACGGCAACCAGATTGACTTCCGGTGAATAATCAAATAACCGAATCAGACCGCTCCCCTGTTCTTTTGTAATGATCAGCGCGGTATTGATCACAGCCCCGGTCCGCCTCCTTTCTTCACCTTAGAATATTCGTAAATATTAGAAGAAATCCTGCCTCAAACAGGTTATTTTCTTTGAACAAGCAGAAATTTGTTTTTGAATTTAAAGGCATTGCTCCTGTACAGTTTCAAAGATTGACAAAAACCAGCAAATGAACCGGCTGTTAACAAGATTGTCCAACGTGTGAAAGTAAATATTTCCTCACAGCGAGGAATGTACTTCTGCGTGTCAAGATAACATGGAAGCGCAATAATGGAGGTAATGTTGAATTTAAGTTAAAAAGCCTTTATAATTGTTTAGGTGGAAAAGAAGCGGGCGTGGCGAAACTGGCAGACGCGCTGGACTTAGGATCCAGTGGGAGCAATCCTGTGGAGGTTCAAATCCTCTCGCCCGCACCAGATTGAATCCCGCGCCAGGGGCAGATCATTGCAGACACCCTTGCTGAATAAAAGCTGGTGAACATCTAGACCACTGCACATAAAAGAGGTACTACAGCCCAGCAAATAAAGACGCCACATCCGAACGAAACGTTCACCGTATTTTTCCCTGACTTTTTCGGCTACTCTTTCAAAGTTTTCAGCCCAGCGGGTTGTAGTGAGCGCATAATGCATGCGCAGGCTCTCGGCATCAACAAGGTGGAAGGAAAACTCCGGCAAAAGCCATATTATCTCGCGCAGAGAAGGAATATATCCTCTGGGATAAATATATTTTTCAAGCCATGTAGCTGTAGGCGATTCAAGAGAGCGGGTAATTGTGTGCAGTAGTGAGAGGCCCTGAGGCTTAAGCATTTTTTGCAGACAACTGAAATAGGTCGGAATGTTCTCTTTACCTACATATTTAAACATCCCTACACTGACTATTTTATCAAAAGTCTGATTTTCAACAGCCAGGTCACGGTAATCGGCAAGGCGTACTTCTACCTGTTCCTCCAGCCCTTCATGTTCAATCCGCTTCCTGGTTTTTGCCTCTTCTTCTTCACGTAAAGTAATGCCAAGAGCTTTAACGCCGTATTTACGGGCTGCCCTTATAATCAGCCAACCCCAGCCACTTCCTATATCAAGCAGTGTGTCTCCTTCTTTTAAATGAAGCTTATTGAGGATGTGGTCAATTTTCTGCAGCTGGGCTTGATCCAGTGTATCTTCAGGGGTTCGGAAGTAAGCACAGGAATAACTGAGCGTGCTGTCAAGCCACAACTTAAAGAAATCACTGCCGAGGTTGTACGCAATCTCCACGTTCTCGGCCTGCTTTTCAGTTGACTCGCTGCTGCGGCTCTTCATTAGGCGCTGAAAAAGGCCATCTCTTTCGGTACTTTTGAAAACATCTACATTACGCAGCAAAAGGCTAAGCAGGGCAGAAAAATCACCCTCGACATCAATTTGCTGGTCCATGTAAGCCTGACCAAACCTGGTTTCCGGATCTTCCAGCATTTCCCGCAGATTAAGCGGTTCATTGAAGATTATCCTGAAAGGTAGATCTTTGATTTCTTTCGGCCCATATATTTCAGTTTCACCGTCCCAGTAAGTTACTGCAAAAGATATACTGGAAATGCTGCGGAAGACTGCCCTGAAAAGCTCCTTATGCATTTTGCATTGTCCTTTCAATGAACGGCTGCCGATAACCTGATCCGGCAGCCATGTTTTATTAAGCAGATATAGGCTTGAGTCTTATTTCCTTTATTATGCACCATTTGTTATAATTTTGCAACTATTTATTTTTTTATCCAGGATATTTCTAATATTTTCTTGACGTTTATGAAAAGTAAATGTTAGAATTATATTAACATAAAAATTATTTTGAACTGTAAATAAATATTTTATAGGAGGAATCAACTATGACTGTTGTTAAAATTACTGAGCTTGTAGGCACATCAAGTAAAAGCTGGGAAGAAGCGGCTCAGAACGCTGTTAAAGGTGCGGCTAAGACTGTCCACAATATAACAGGAGTCGAAATTTTAAAAGCCACGGCAAAGGTTGAGGATGGTAGGATAACAGAATACAGGTCTACCGTCAAAATTGCTTTCGCTTTGACAGACAGGTAATCACGAATTCCAAAAGCTTTTATGCTGTAAAACAAGGATACAAGAAAAGCAAAGAACCCCTGCCGGACGGAGGTTGTCAGCGGCATGCTGACCAATGATGACCACGGGGGTTCTATCTTATAATAACTTTGTATTTTTTACTATAAGCCCAGATATGCTTTCCGGACATGGTCGCTTTCCAACAGGGCATTGCATGAGCCGCCCGAGACGATCTCACCATTTTCCAAGACATAAGCCCGATCAGCTATCTCCAGACTTTGTTTAACGTTCTGTTCGATAAGGAATACGGTGATCCCATTATCACGCAGTGTCTCCAGCATCTTGAAAGCCTCCATAACCAGCTTCGGAGCCATGCCATAAGACAGTTCATCAAACATCCCCAGTTTCGGGCCCGACATGAGGCTGCGGCCCATGGCCAGCATCTGGCGCTCTCCTCCGCTGAGGGTTTTGGCCAGCTGCTTTCTTCGTTCCTTTAACAGGGGGAATATTTCATAAACCTTCTCCAGCCGCTCATTCCTTTTATTCCAGGAATTTTTTAGATAGGCCCCCATTTCCAGGTTCTCAAGCACTGACATGTCAGGGAAAAGCCTTCCTCCTTCAGGTAGATAGGCAATGCCTCTTTCCACTATGGCATTGGACGAATAACCGGTTATATCTTCGCCGAGAAAGGTAACACTGCCCGAAGCAGGTTTAACCAGGCCGGCTATGGCATTGAGGAGCGTTGTCTTTCCAGCTCCGTTGGCGCCCACCAGTGCAACGATCTCTCCCTCATCAACCTTCAGGCATACATCCCACAATACCTGGACATTTCCGTAGGAAACATTTAAAGTATTTACTTCCAACATGAGCTCGTGTTCACTCCCCAAGATAGACTTCAATAACAGTTTTGCTGGTGGATATTTCTTCGGGGGTCCCTTCGGCAATTTTCTGGCCGTGATGAAGGACGATAATCCTTTTGCAAATATTCATGATCGCTTTCATGACGTGCTCGATCATGATTACGGTTATCCCCTTTTTTTGGATTCTTTTAACCAGTTCCATTGATTCTCCCACTTCGGTAGGATTAAGGCCGGCCATCAACTCATCCAGCAATAAAAGTTTTGGTTTGGTAGCCAGAGCCCGGGCCACCTCCACCCGTTTCTGGTTAACCAGGGTCATGCTCCCGGCTACCATATCTGTGCGATCAGACAAACCGATGAAGTCGAGAATTTCCTCAACTTCAGATTTTGCCTGGGACCTTGATTTTTTCTCCGGCGTGCCAAAAAATGCTCCCAGCAGCACATTTTGAAAGACATCCATGTCGGGAAACACTTTCACGTTCTGAAATGTCCTGGCAAGGCCCTTCTGACAAATTACATTGGGTTTTTTGCCGGCAAGGTTTTCACCATTGAATAGAATCTTTCCTGAATTGGGCTCATAGGTCCCGGCAATCAGGTTAAATGTTGTCGTTTTACCTGCCCCGTTGGGACCGATCAATCCCAGTATTTCGCCTTCTTCAACATGGAAGTCAACCTCTGATACCGCCGCCAGGCCACCAAAATTTTTCGTTAAACCTTCAACTTGAAGTATCTGCATGTTTCCCTCCTATAAACCGCTGCCTGATAGTTTGGTATAAACCGATCAAACCGTTAGGCAGATAGAGTATAGTAATCACCATAATTAAACCAAAGATTAACATGTAGGAATAAGGAAACCTGGTGATTAACGTTTCCTGCAGGTAAGAAAATACCGCAGCACCCAGCAGTGGACCGAATAGATTGCCCAAACCGCCGAATATGGCCATCAATGGCGGTAAAAAAGAATAGAATGGATCAAAAGCGATATAAGGATCGATATAACTCCACCTTGTAGCCATGATCGTTCCCGTCAGGCCAATAAAAAAGGCACTTGAGGCAAAGGTAATAATTTTAAGATTGACAACATTGATACCAATGTGGATCGCCGCCTCTTCATTGCTTCCAATACTTGAAAGGGCCATACCATACCTGGAGCTTTTAAGAAAATAGGTGGTTAACAAAAGGGCGGCCAGTATGGCAAGCAAAATATAAAATACAGTTGCATTGTCTGCTCTCGGTACAAAACGTCCCCTCACACCGACAATGTTAATTTCCCACCACAGCATGAGGTGCTTGATCAACTCTACCAAACCGAAGGTAAAAATAGTAAAGTAGATACCCCGCAGGCGGAGAGTGATGGCTCCAATTATGAATGCCAGTATAAAGCTGATCAGGCCTCCGCAAATTACCGCCACTATAAGAGGAACCGAGTCCCCCAGTATCCCCGCCATGTAAAGTCCAAGGCCAAAAAAAGCAGCAGTGGCCAGGGAGGTGTAACCGGTTGGCCCGGAAAAAAGAGTCCAGCTTAAGGTAAGAGAAATATACATGAAGATGCTGCTCAACAAAATAATTGTATATGGTGCAGTAATGTAGGGTATGGCAATAAACAGCACTATGATCAAAATATATAGTGCAGGATATAAATACCTGTTATATTTGATCGTTTTCCAATTCATTTTTCTACCTCCCCAAGATGCCCGATGGTCTTACCAGCAGCAGAATCATGAATAACAGATAATAGGCAGCCAGAGTTAAACCCGGGTCTATGGTGTTTACAATACTGCCAATAATGCCCAGAATAAATCCCCCCAGCATGCTCCCCGGAATACTGCCGAGCCCGCCTAAAACCACCACAATGATTGCAATAATGGTGTACGGCAACCCCATGTTCGTCTGAAGCTGGTAGGCCATGCTGAGCAGAACACCGGCGAAACCGGCCATCATAGCTCCAAGGGCAAAACAGAGGGCTAGCATCTTGTTAATGTCCACCCCCATCAAGCTGGCTGCCTCCGGATCCTGGGCTGCTGCTCTGATTGCTTTTCCCGGCCGGGTCCTGGTGAGGAAAAGATAGAATAGCACACAGAGAAAAACCGCGAAGAAAAGGATTAACATGCGGTTGGCTGAAAAGCGAATGCCCCCCAAGTATATTGAATAAGCCATAAAAGAATACCCTTTAATCTGAGTCCCCCACAGGTAGATGCCCAGGCTCTGAATTATGAAGAGAATGCCAAAAGCCAGCAGCATGGAATTGCCCTCGAACGCTGTCGGAACCGGAGTTTTATCTTTCAAGGTTTTAAAAAGATAGCGGTGGACAATAAAACCGAGGATAAAAAGGACCGGTCCCGCCACGACCAGGCATAAGAGTGGGTTGATACCGAAACTAGTATAAAGCATCCAGGTGATAAAAGCCCCAACCATGATAAATTCTCCGTGGGCAATGTTAAAGATACGGGCTACCCCGTACTGCATACTCAGTCCGACGGAGGTCAAAGCATAAATACCCCCCAAAATCAAGCCGTTGACGAGTATATTGATGATAGATGTCATATAGTCAACTCCCGTCCGGGCATTATATAAAGGACAAGCTGCCTTCATGGATGTCTGCCGGAACCACCGGCGGTTCCAGTCTATACAGCGGCAGGACCATTCAGGCAGCCTGCATGCAAATAATCACATTACTTATTTCGTTTAAAAGGTGATCAGCTGCTTATTATTGACCGGGCCAGGCCGGTTTGGGGATAATCGGTTCAGCCGTAGCCTGATCGGCGGGGGCAACCACTTCAAAGATCCCATTCTGCCACTGGCCGATTT
>JAGYMW010000017.1 GCA_018400435.1 Bacillota bacterium
GTCAAGTACAGTATTTTACGCAGCCTGGCCAACCTTGGATGCCGGGTGACGGTGGTTCCCTGTCGGACCTCCGCTGCCGAAGCGCTGGCCCTGAAGCCGGACGGTATTCTGCTTTCCAATGGACCCGGTGATCCAGTGGCGTGCAGCGATGTTCTTCCTGCTATCAGGGATATTCTGGGACGAGTGCCCGTTTTCGGTATTTGCCTCGGTCACCAGCTTCTCGGTATGGCCCTCGGGTTTTCAACCTTTAAACTGGTCTTTGGTCATCGAGGAGGAAACCATCCTGTCAGGGAACTGTCAACCGGAAAAGTCTTAATAACTTCCCAGAACCATGGTTACTGCCTGCAGCTCGGGGAGGAAAGCGGGGATACCGTTCCGACTCACATTAATCTGAATGATGGAACCCTGGAAGGTCTGGAGAACAGGGGACTGAGGTGTTTTTCCGTTCAGTATCACCCTGAAGCGGCACCCGGTCCCCAGGATTCAACCAATCTTTATGAAATTTTTGTGGATATGATGCAAAATAAAGCTTGAAAAGAGGCTGGTAAAATTGCCAAGGCGGAGCGACCTGCAGAAAATTATGTTAATCGGTTCGGGGCCAATTGTCATTGGCCAGGCCTGTGAATTTGACTATTCAGGAACCCAGGCCTGCCGGGCTCTTAAGGAAGAAGGTTACGAGGTTGTGCTGATTAACAGCAATCCGGCTACCATTATGACAGATCCGGCTATGGCCGACCGTACTTATATAGAACCGCTGACCGTGGAAACGGCTGCCCGGATAATAGAAAAAGAACGGCCCGATGCCTTGCTGCCTACCCTGGGCGGACAGACCGCCCTTAATATTGCGGTGGAACTTGCCGACAGCGGGCAGCTGGAACGGTACGGCACAGAGCTCATCGGCGCCAGTGCCGATGTGATCAAAAAAGCTGAGAACAGGGAACTCTTCAAGGAAGCGATGAGCCGGATCGGCCTGGCTACAGCCAAAAGTGTGCATTTAAGAAGCATGGAGGAAGCGCTGGCTTTTGCCGACCGCCACGGTTATCCGCTGGTTATCCGACCTTCCTTTACCCTGGGGGGCGCCGGAGGCGGCATTGCTTATAACGAGGAACAGCTGGTGGAAATGGTCGAAGCCGGATTAGGCAGCAGCCCTATAAAGCAGGTCCTTGTAGAGGAAGCGCTGACCGGCTGGAAGGAGTTCGAACTGGAGCTGATGCGCGACCATAATGATAATGTGGTGGTAATTTGTTCCATTGAAAATATCGATCCCATGGGTATCCATACCGGGGAGAGCTTAACCGTAGCTCCTGCTCAGACCCTCAGCGATCTCGAGTACCAGGTAATGCGCAGCGCTTCTATTGCTGCGATGCGGGAAATAGGGGTAGAGACCGGCGGCTGCAATATCCAGTTTGCTGTCGAACCGGAAAGCGGCCGCCTGGTAGTAGTGGAAATGAATCCGCGCGTATCGCGATCGTCAGCCCTTGCTTCCAAGGCTACCGGGTTCCCCATTGCCAAAATTGCTGCCAGGCTGGCTGTCGGCTATACCCTTGATGAACTGACCAACGATATTACCAGGGAAACCCCCGCTTCCTTCGAACCGGCTATTGATTACTGCGTGGTCAAAATTCCGCGCTGGGATTTTGCCAAATTCCCGGGGGCGGACCAGACCCTGACCACCCGTATGAAATCGGTTGGCGAAGTGATGAGTATTGGGCGTACCTTTAAGGAAGCGCTCCAGAAAGCTCTCCGTTCTCTGGAACAGGGTTATGATGGGTTAATGAATGTTAAAGACAGGGAGGAGACCGATAGTTCTCTCTTCAGCCTTGAGCAGTTGAAAGAGATTCTGCCGCTGCCCCGGGCTGCCCGTATTTTTACCATAGCTGAAGCTCTTCGCAAAGGACTGTCAGCTGATGAAGTTTCTTGTCTTACCGGTATCGACGGCTGGTTTATTGACCAGATTTTTCACCTGGTGGAATTCGAAGATAAACTGCGCCGCGCCGGCGAACTGGACGAAGAGCTTCTCTGGCAGGCTAAGTCCCGGGGATTTTCCGACAGCAGGATTGCTTTTCTGCGGGGAACAGAAGAAAAGGTGATTCGCGAACTGCGCCATAAATATTCCATTTATCCAGTTTTTCGGCGGGTTGACACCTGCGCTGGAGAATTTGAAGCTTATACCCCTTACCTTTATTCGACTTATGAACGCGGTGCTGAGGAGACAGCTGTGCCACTTAATGGAACTGAGGAAAACAGGGGGAAAGTAATTATCCTGGGTGGCGGTCCCAACCGCATTGGCCAGGGTTTGGAATTTGATTACTGCTGTGTTCAGGCTGCCCTTACACTCAGGGAAGAGGGTTACCGGGTAATAATGGTTAACTGCAACCCGGAAACTGTAAGCACCGACTATGACATTTCAGACTGCCTCTATTTCGAGCCGCTTACCCTGGAGGATGTTCTGAATATCTGTCATGAGGATAATCCCGACGGCCTGATTCTGCAGTTTGGCGGGCAGACTCCGCTTAAACTGGCCCTGCCTTTGCTGGAGGAAGGTATCCCCATCTGGGGCACCTCGCCGCAGGATATCGACCGGGCTGAAAATCGGCGCGAATTTGCCTTGGTGGTGGATAAGCTGGATCTCTGGGAGCCGGCTTACGGCATTGCTACCCGGCCGCAGGAAGCTCGGAAGATAGCCGAAAAACTGGGCTTCCCCATTCTTGTTAGGCCTTCTTATGTTCTGGGGGGGCTGGCCATGCGTCTGGTTTACACCCTGGAAGAACTTGACATTTACCTCCAATCAGGGCCGCCGATTAGCTCCGCCAACCCGCTGCTGATTGACAAGTACCTGGAGGGAGCAGTGGAGCTTGATGTTGACGCTCTCAGTGATGGGGAGAAAGTGGTGATCGGCGGGGTTATGGAGCATGTAGAGCAGGCCGGAGTGCATTCAGGTGACAGCTGCTGTGTGCTGCCCCCTTACAGCATAGGGAACCAGCAGTTAAAAGAGATTCATCGTCAGACCGAGCAACTGGCCCGCGAACTGAATATCCGGGGTCTGTTAAATATTCAGTTCGCCGTGCGAGGGCGCGAAGTTTATATCCTGGAAGCCAACCCGCGTGCTTCGCGGACGGTTCCCTTTACCGGCAAGGCGACCGGCGTGCCTCTGGCAGGTTTGGCGGCCCGGGTAATTGCCGGTGCTTCCCTCTCTGATCTTGGTTTTACCTTTGGAATGATACCGAATTATTATTCTGTCAAGGAAGCGGTATTTTCTTTCAGCCGCTTTGACAATGCTGATATTGTCCTCGGCCCGGAGATGCGTTCCACCGGCGAAGTGATGGGCACAGACAGTAACCTCGGCCTGGCCATGGCCAAGGCCCTGCTGGCGGCGGGAACACCCCTTCCGGTGAAGGGGACAATCTTTATTACTGTTGCCGATCGGGATAAACCACAGGCTGTAGAGATGGCTCGATCATTATGGCGACTTGGCTATAACCTGCTGGCAACCCGGGGGACGGCGGCAGCACTTCGCGATGCCGCCGTGGCGGTAGAAGAAGTTAAAAGGATCGGCGAAGGTTCACCGCACATGCTTGATTATATCAATGAGGGGAAAGTAGACTTAATAATAAATACGCCAGCCGGTTCAGGCGCTTTCTCGGACGGCAAGTGTATGCGCCAGCAGGCAGTGCAGCGGGGAGTATCTCTGATTACCACCATGCAGGGAGCCATGGCCGCCCTTGATGGAATGCGGGCGCTCCAGCAGTCTGGTATGGATGTGCAGTGCCTGCAGGAATATTATAGTTGCTGAGAATCCATCATGCAGATGCTTACTCCCGGCTCGCTCGAGTTTTGTTCTTCGGCTACTGTGGCATTGTCGACGGTGACCATTTCGGCCACATTCTTCTGAAGTACTGTTGATGCTCCCATTCCTACTTCTTCGGCGATTGTAAAGAGCAGTTTGCAGGTTACCGGCAGGGAAACTTTATTTTCCCGGGTTGCCCTGGTTGTTACCAGGACCAGCGCAACCCCTGCTTTGTTATCAAGGTGACGGGCGTTGATGTATCCGCTTTCGCTGATTTCCGGGAGGGCATTTACCGCTATGTAATCGCCTACGTGCAGGCCCATTTTCCCAAGAGTATTTTTGGTGTTGCAGTGCTCATCGACACGTGCTTCAAAATTATCCCAGCTGACCGGCTGGCGATCCACTTCCCGGCCGTAAGTATGGCCGGATGTTTTGAGGGAAATGATGGTGCCCCTGAAGGTGCGGTCGTCGGTAATGATCGCCACCCTGGCTCCTTCAGCAAAGCGGCTTGACCATGTCCCGATGGGGGCAATGCCCAGGCGGCTGTTTTCTTTCAGCCTTCCGAACATTGCCCCAGTGTGTCGAGATGAGTAACAATTGCCCGGATCGGTTCTTCCCGCTGTCTAACCTGCGGTACACCCTTTTGTCATGGTTACGCCTGTCCCCTGGGTAACATAGTCCCGGAAATTCACGAACTGGTTGTAGAAGAACGCTGGGAAGAAGCCCTGGAAATTCTTCTCAGCACTCACCCCCTCCCTGAATTTACAGCCAGGATTTGTCCTGCTCTTTGTGAAGGCTCCTGTGTCTGCGGTATCAATGAAGAGCCGGTAGCCATCCGCCAGATCGAGAAGCTGCTCATAGAAAAAGGATTTGCCGAAGGATGGATCAAGCCCCGCCCGCCCCGCCGGCGCCGCGGAGAAAGTGTGGCCGTGATCGGTTCCGGCCCCGCCGGTCTTGCTGCTGCTGATCGTCTAAACAGGATGGGTTTCCACGTTACCGTCTACGAAAAAGATCTTCATCCCGGCGGTATCCTCCGTTACGGTATTCCCAATTTTAAACTGGATAATAGAATAGTCGATCGGCGTATCGATCTAATGAAAGAGGAAGGAATTGTATTTGAATGCGGGATAGTTGTCGGCAGAGATATCTCTTATAACTACCTGAAGCGGCACTTTGCTTCTATCCTACTGACCGGCGGCTCTTGCCAGCCCCGTGATCTTGACATTCCGGGGCGTGAACTGTCAGGTATTTACCCGGCCATGGCTTATCTCAGCGCCCAGAATAAAAGGATTATCGGCGAGCCGCTCTTTGTGGAAGAAGATATTACTGCCAGGGATAAAAACGTGGTGATCATCGGCGGTGGAGACACCGGTTCGGACTGTCTCGGGACTGCTTAGCGCCAGTGTGCTGCCAGTGTTTACCAGATCGAAATAATGCCCCGGGCTCCGGAAATTCGGCCTCCAGAAAACCCCTGGCCTCTTTGGCTGCGTGTCGACCGGGTTTCCAGCAGCCACCGGGAGGGTGGCATCCGCCGCTGGTGTGTCAGTACGAAAAGCTTTGAAGGAAATGATAAGGGTACTGTTAAGCGCCTGCACTGCCTGGAGGTAGAATGGGTTAAAAAAGACGGCCGTTTCATCCCATTAGAGAAAGTAAACAGTGATTTTGCCCTGGACGCCGACCTCGTCCTGCTGGCGCTCGGTTTTATCGGACCCGGTAAAGATCCTCTGGCCGAAGCCCTCAGACTGGAGCGAGATGCAAGAAGCAACATTGCTGTTGACGGATATCATATGACCAGTACCACCGGTATTTTCTCTGCCGGGGACATGGCCAGAGGCCAGTCACTGGTCGTCAGGGCTGCCGCCGACGGCGTTCAGGCGGCAGATGATATCAATGCCTACCTCCGTCCCTAGGCTCACGCTTTTATACTTTTTATTTTTTCTCTATCCATTTAATTCATAACAGGAGAATTATATCTGCCTTGTTAATTTAGCATAAGCCTTTTTATCTCCCGCATTCATGGATCATGCTTCCTTTTACTGCCCAGGTGCTGCTGCCATTACCAGGGCAGTCGGCAAAAATGCACGGGTGGCACAGTGCGACCCATGTGGTGTTAATCAAGAGAATAAATATGAATATAGCCCTGCAGTACGAGGGCTATATTTTTTTACATGGTCAAATAAGGGTGTTAAATAATTTACTCCAATATTAATTTTGTACTTGACAAAAGCATAAACATATTTATAATTAAAAGTAGTTTATAATATAAACTACTTTTACAGGAGGAATAACCATGGTTAGAGAAAAGAACGAAGCAGATCAAGACCTGGACAGGCTGCTGGATGATCTTGAATATATTAAGAAAGCAGTTTCCAAACGGAACAACATTTTTAACTTCATGGAAGTTGCCAAGGCTATCCGGCTTGCAGCCCTGCTTTCGGGGTTGTTGATCATTTTTATATCGACAGTGCTTTATTTACTTATCAGGCAGTACGGCTCTTATCACCTTATGCCCGGTCAAACGAGGCTGTATCTCTATTTATATATTGCCCTGGCCATTATCTTTATTGCCGTTTTAAAACTGCGCAGTTTTCTGCGCAAGGCCAGGGAAATCGATTCCACTATTACCCTCAGGGATCTCGTTGCTGCTATTTATACCAGTCACTTTATTGAAATTATGATTCCCTTTCTAATTGTCCTGGTCGGGGTGCCCCTTTATCTGAGCACTGCCAGTCTTGACCGACTAATTCTTCCGTTCACTGCTATTATCTTTGGACTACTGTGTTTTGCCATATCCGGTCTGCTTTATTTCAGGTCCCTGCTTTTCCTGGGAGGGTGGCTGTTGCTGGCAGGTTTTACTTTCCTTTTCTGGTTGCCCGGACTTCATGAACTGTTCCAGATCATTATCAGTTTTGGCCTCGGGTTTTTGATCATGGGCGCCGCAGGTTATGTCCGTTCCTCCCGGGAGGAGTAATCAGATGGCTGAGAAGAGTAATAAACAACCGGAAATAGATAAGATTATTCACGAGCGAACCCGGCTGTTAATCTTAAGCTATCTGGCTGCCGGCGAGGTGCGCAGGGTTCCCTTCACCGAGCTAAAGGAAACCCTTGAATTGACGGCAGGCAATCTCTCCGTTCATCTGCGCAACCTTGAGGATGCCGGCTATATAAAAATAAGCAAACGTATCGTCGGCCGCAAACCTGCCACCGATATTATTATCGCAACGGAGGGGATGACTGCTTTAAACAGATATCTTGCTGAAATGGAAAGCCTGATCAACCGGGTGAAGAGTTCTGGTGACACGGGAGGGAGGTGAACAATCAATGGCGTGGTACTGGTGGGTCCTTATTGTCATTGCAGCAGCGGTTATCGGCTATTTCAAACTTAAAATCCTGAGCTCCATCCTGGCGAAAAGGAAGCAAGCCGAACTGGAAGAAATGGAAGACTGAACTGAATGAAGAGACGGAAGAACAAAGGCAGGGCGGAAGCAAACATTTTTCCCTCTGCCCTTTTTCTCCTCTGGTTTTACCTGTTTGTGTGAACCATCATTTCAGATAAGCAGTTTTGCTTATTATTACAAGAGCAGGGCTCTATATTTTATTTAATTACCTGGAATATCCGTTTATATTGATAGGGCAGATCATTAATCTTGGCGAGGTAGATTTCATCTTTAAAGAAACCCTTTTCTTTAAGAAAAGTGTACTCATAGCTGTATTTTTCGGATTCACCCACTTTGTTAAAACCAAGTTTCTTATGGAATCTTATAGAAGCCTTATTTTTTATATTCATGGGTTTGTCTCTACTGTAAACGCGGGTTACTATCTCAGAGAAGACATACCTTTTTTCTTTTTCCAGCAGCAGCTTGGCGAAGAGCTTGATTAAATTATAGGCGACTCTTTTTTTGCCCAGGGTTTTATCAACGGCGACCTTGTCTATTACCCCGAAATGATGAAAATTTTCCAGGCTGGTTATTCCCAGCTTTCTTAAAGTTTCCTCGCTCCAGTCTATCCTGGCGCCGTTTACCCCGCACATGTTTGGCCTTTGTTTTAACCATTGTTCGCTCTCATGTCCCTGCAGAAAACCGAGAATTCCTTTTCTGTTTTCGCATACCAGAAATATTGAATTAAAAATGCTGTCTGCAAATTCTTCTTTTTTATGGGGCTGGGAAGTATAGTGATCTATCAAAAAGCCTCGTGTGGACATTAAAGCTGGTTTGTTTACAAGCTGTGTTTTCGAGGCAATCCTGTAGATATCGTCGATATCTTTAAGGCCTGCTCTTCGGTAAAGTTCCTTTTTAGTCGCAATGGCATCGGTTGCTTCTGTCTCTTTTATTTTATCTGCCTGCATAAAAAGTGTACCCCTTCTGTTTTAAAATTTAAGCTGTTACTTCTATTTAAGGTTATTTATTAGTTTTATTTTAGCACATTACCCATTCGGCAGCTAATGTAAGATCCTACTATATGATTTTTAAGAGACAGGTATTATCAGATCGAATTGATTGATAATGATCTCATAGTCCTTCATCGTCTCGGTAGTATCAGGTTTTATAATATGGGCATAGATACCTTAATGTTTCATCATTTTGAGTTCGGCCAAAGTCTTTTCGGCAATAATTTTTTCTTTATTGAAATGCCTGATCATTCTGGCAAGACATTTTTCCTTTTCTCTTTCGTCGTGAAAATACCTGGCACAATCTTCCATGAACTTTTTTGTTTTGGCAACATTGGATTTAATATCATCCGGGATTTTTTCACTGTCGTGCCTGACAGCTTCTTCCGGACATATTTCATGGCAAACACCGCAGTGAATGCAGTTATTCATGTCAATTACCGCATGATTGTCAACCATGTAAATGGTATTTGCGGGACACTCCTCAATACATGTTTCACAACCTGAACATTTACTTTCATCTATCCATGGCATAACAACATCTCCTTTTTTAATTAATGTTCATAATCTTATTATACTATAGAATGTTAGTATACACTAACTGTGAGGTTGTGGTAGTATGGTTCTGTGAACCGGGTATGGCAGAATACTTAAAATCTTTTTCCCAGTGCATACTGATAACGGAGTTGGGTAAGATTTTACGTGAGTGATCGCGGGTTATATTTAAATGGATAGACTAATGTTATACTATAAATTTGTTGTATTAATAATTTCAATTTACTTATGCCGGCAAGTAATAAATAATATATAAAGTTCCCGATTTTCTGCAAGGGCAGAAAAATAATCCCTCCAGAATATTCCCCGGAGAAGAATTTGTATGCACAGAAATAATGAAAATGCCTGGCCGGGATCGGAAGCATAAGCACAACTTATCATGAAAGAGGTTATTAATTGTGAGCGACCTTGAAATGAAACCGCAGCTGGCTGAAAAGGCACGCGCTGCCGGCTGAGCATCCAAAATAAGTCCGTTGGACTTAGCCGAAGCACTGAAAGGGTTAAAACTGGTTAAAGATCCCAACCTGCTGGTGGGCATTGAAGGATCTGATGATGCCGGTGTGTACAAACTTACCGATGATTTGGCCCTTGTCCAGACCGTTGATTTTTTTACTCCCATTGTCAATGATCCATATGACTTTGGCCGGATTGCGGCAACAAATGCTCTTAGCGATGTATATGCCATGGGCGGCAAGCCCTTGACGGCGATGAATATTGTCTGTTATCCAATCAAGGATAAAGCGATGGACAGTTCTGTTCTGCGTGCCATTCTTGAAGGAGGGCTTGACACTATCCATAAAGCGGAAGCCGTTTTGGTTGGCGGGCACAGTGTGGAAGATCCGGAATTGAAGTACGGGCTTTCAGTAACAGGTGTGGTTCACCCCAAAAAATTTCTGGCCAATTCAGGATCCCGGGAAGGAGACATTCTGGTTTTAACAAAACCGCTGGGAACTGGCATTCTGGCCACGGCTTTGAAAGCCAAATTTTTAGATAAACCGGTCATCAGTCGGATCACGGATCTAATGGCTGCTTTGAACAAAGATGCTGCCGAGGCGATGGCCGAGGTGGGAGTTAATGCCTGCACCGATGTAACCGGCTTCGGGCTGCTGGGGCATGCTTTGGAAATGGCCAGGGCCAGCAATGTTTCCATGCGGATCTATGCTGACAAGGTGCCGCTGATTCCTGAAGCCCAAAAATATGCCGACATGGGTTTGATCCCGGCGGGCAGCTATGCCAATCAAAATTTCTGCTCCCAGGATCTTGATGTTGAGTCCGAAATAGACCCTGTGGTTCTGGCTCTTTTGACCGATGCTCAAACCTCCGGGGGGTTGCTTATTTCAGTTCCGGCAGAGAGGGCTCCCCGGCTTGTGCAGAAACTTGAGGATCGCAACACTCCTGCAGCAAGCATTATCGGAGAAGTCTTGGGTAAAGGGCCCGGGCTAATTAAGCTTTGTTGAGAATTGAAGCAATAATGATTAATCAGCGAAATAAATTATCGTGGGTTTTCTGTGTACCCTAGACATTCCAAATTATCCTTGATTGTAACCAGTTCCCAAAAAAGACAGAGCATTTCTGCACTTTTGCGGCAATAATTTTTCTTGATCTGCAGTTTGCCCTGCCGACCGCAGAAATGCTATTATGATATCGGTTGAGATTTGATCATAATCAATGCACTGATGCCGGAGGATGATATGACGACTGAATTGAGCAGTGAGATGCTTAACAATCTTTTAAAGGATCAGCAGGATGAGATAACCGCGCATTATTTGTACACCAGGATTGCCTCTTTTGTGAAAGATGAAGAAAATAAGAAGATTATTGAAGCGGTGGCCGAGGATGAATTTAAACACTACAATACTTTGAAAGGGATTACCGGCCGTGAACTAAAACCACAAAAGTTCAAAATGTTCATTTTCTACTGGATCACCAGAATTCTCGGAGTTACTTTCGGCATTAAATTTCTGGAAAACAGCGAGACCCAGGCTATAACCTCATATAATGATAAAACCGATTCAGTGGATGGGTTGGAAGAGATTATTAAAGACGAAGAGCGCCACGAAGCTGAACTGCTCGATATGATTAACGAAGAGAGGTTGAACTACATGGGATCTGTCGTGCTGGGTCTCAATGATGCTCTGGTGGAGCTGACGGGAGCCCTGGCAGGTTATACCTTTGCTTTTCAGAATACCAGGCTTATTGCCCTGACCGGCCTGATCACCGGAATCAGTGCCTCCTTTTCCATGGCTGCCAGTGAGTACCTGGCGAAGAAACATGAGCAGGAAGAAAATGCCCTGAAGTCATCGCTTTACACCGGCATTGCTTATGTAATAACCGTAGCTTTTCTGGTTTTGCCTTTTCTTCTGCTGAACAATCCTTTCTACGGTATAATAACCACCCTGGTAATAGCCGTTTTGATCATCTTTGTCTTTAACTTTTATGTTTCAGTGGCCAATGACTATAACTTTAAAAAGAGATTTTTGGAAATGGCGGTTATATCACTCGGGGTGGCCGGCATATCCTTCCTAATTGGTGTTTTAATAAATAAATTCATCGGCATCGATATGTAAAGAGAAAGCAGGTTGAAAAACAGTGCCCGAAAATCGCCATAATCATTTAATCAGTGGGCATATTCATGATCAGGCCGGCGTTTCCGGGAAGAGAATATTCTGGGTAGTCCTGCTCAATGCTACCATTACTGTAGCAGAGCTTGTCGGCGGATTGCTGTCAGGCAGCCTGGCTTTGCTCTCCGATGCAACTCATAATTTAAGTGATACCGTAGCTATTGCCTTATCTTATTTTGCCAACAGGATCTCCCGGAAACCGAAAGATGCCCGGAAGACCTTCGGCTACAAGAGGGCGGAGATACTGGCGGCATTCGTTAACTCATCAGTTTTGCTCGTCATATCCCTGTTTTTAATCGTTGAGGCGGTCAAGAGGTTCAGAAATCCGGAAACCGTTGATGGAGTTTTGATGATCACGGTAGCTGTAATCGGGCTGCTGGCCAATCTGATGTCGGTTTTTCTTTTACACCGGGATTCCCATGATAATTTAAATATCAGGGCGAGTTATTTGCACCTGATCAGTGATACCGTATCGTCTATAGGAGTTATAGCCGGCGGTATCATAATTAATGTATGGGGGATATTCTGGGTTGATCCCCTGGTTACGATCTTGATTGCCCTTTACATTATCAGCAAGGCCTGGGTAGTTGTTAGCAAAACCGTCGATATTTTAATGCAATCAGCAGCCGACCTTGACTATGAAGTTATTAAAAAGGATATAGAAAAAATGACCGGGGTTAAGAATATCCACCACGTCCATTCCTGGATGAGCAACGAAAACACGATCTATTTTGAGGCCCATATTGATATGGTAGATATGCAGCTGTGTGAGGCGGAAAATATCTATGATCAGATCGAGCATTACCTGAAAGAAGAGCATGGAATCAGTCATGTAACCCTGCAGGCTGAAGTAAATAAATGCCAGGATAAAGCGATATTTAAGCTCTAAAGATATAATCCTAAAGCATATTGTGGGCCGTCCGGCAGATCAAAAACAGCAATGGCTTCTTCATACATGTTGAACCGTTCAAGTATTGGTATAGAGCAACAGCCGGTCAATGTTAAGACCCAGTTCTCTAACACTACTTGTTTTTACTTGCTTTGAATATTTATTAGGCTTCAGCAAAAAATATCTATCCCAATTAGTGGAATTAGAAAAGAGCGGGGTTGTAACAACACCCGCTCTTTTCTAATTATCTCTTTGACTCCGGCTTGGTTCAGATCCGGGTTGCTTTTTCTGTTTAAAGCAATATTATTCAGCCTGCCTGCAGATTCCTGAGCCGTTGCCATTCCCCTGGCCGTTCATCATCCCTTTACCTTCGCCGTTACCGTTACCTTTGCCGTAGGCAAAACCCATGTTGTATTTCTGGCCGAGACGCTCGCGGTCTTCATCTGGCCCGCTGCCGTCGCAGGTTCCGTCACATTCGGCCATTCTTTCCTGTACAGCCTGCAGGAATTCCCCTGCTTCCTCTGCCGACAGTTCGCCTGTTTGGACCTTTTCTTCTATGAGATTTCTCTTTTCTTCAAGATTTGCATTGGAGGCAAAAGCGACCCCGCCAATGGCCAGGGCAATTAAAACCACAAGACTTACTGCAATAAGTTGTTTTTTCATTTCTGAATCCTCCCTAATTATTTTGAAAGAGAACAATCTTTTACGGAAGCCTTATCTCCATTTTTAAAACGTTCCGCTGTCTCTTTCTTTATCCAGTATAGCAGGTAAATGTGGAAGATCTGCGGTAAAGATATTAATTTTTGTTATTATTTTATGGGCAAAACTTGACCAAAACATGTTAAAGGTCATTAGTAAAACAGCGTTGTCCATATACCCATAGTCTCGACTACCAATATTGTTTTCTTTTTAAAAGAAAAGAGCATAAAAAACAGAGGTACCATAACACTATACATTTACCATATATTTCAAGGCAGTTAATGTTGCACTTTCCGGTGTAAAATTAAAATTTAATTTCTTCTTGACATTGTTTCGATTGTTGTGGTATAAAAATAGACAACCGAAAATTGTAAAATGTAATGAACAGGAATAGTAAGTTTGCCTGAGGATGTTTCAGAGAGCCTGTGGCGGTGAAAAACAGGTACATGCCGGCAACTGAATGGGCCTGGGAGCAGCGGACCGAAAGCTCATTATGAGAGCAAATAGGCTCCGACGGAAAGCCCGACCGTGAAAATGGGAAGATATCGGCTCCAGTTTTTCTTGAAGTCCGTATCTGCAAAGAGTGAGATTCTGACCGGCAGACAGCTTGTGCAAAGTCGGCAGGGTCCGAAACCGGGTGGCAACGCGGAAGCGAACCTTTCGTCCCAGAAGACGAAAGGTTTATTTTTTGTCTTCAACAAGTGCCTTTCGCCATTGAACTTTCACCCCTTTCCGGGCTTTGTTTGAGGCCTACAGCAGGCGAATCGCAAACCGGCTGGATCTAATTAAGGTGGCACCGCGAAAAAACCTTTCGCCCTTAAGACGGGGCAAAAGGTTATTTTATTGTTAAATACTGTTTTCACTGTTGTTGACATTTATCAGCTTATCTGAAGTTAAGCGGACTGATATGAAATTATCATCGCAGGGGAATGAAATGTAAACAGGAAAAAATGGGGAAAGGCTGGTGATAATAAAGTCTTAAGAAAGGCAAAGCCGTCAGGATTATTCTGTTAGCAAATAAATATCAAGGAGGAGTTAAAATGAGATCGAAAATTGCTTTTTTGAAACAAGAGGAAATGCCAAACCAGTGGTATAACATTCAAGCTGACCTTCCTAATCCGGTCCAGCCTTATTTGCATCCAGGAACGGGAAAACCCACAGTCCCTGATGACTGGACCCCTCTTTTCCCAATGAACCTGATTGAACAGGAATTCAGCACTGAGCGATTTTTAGATATTCCGGAGGAAGTGCTGGAGAAGCTGCTTATCTGGAGGCCGACTCCCCTGATCAGGGCATATGGTCTTGAAAAATATCTGAACACCCCGGCCAAAATTTACTACAAGAATGAAGCGGTCAGTCCTGCCGGTAGCCATAAGCCCAACACGGCGGTAGCCCAGGTTTACTACAATAAGGTCGCCGGGGTTGAAAGAATAACGACTGAAACAGGGGCCGGCCAGTGGGGTAGTGCTCTTAGCTTTGCCTGTTCCCTGTTCGACATGCCTTTGAAAGTTTATATGGTCAAAGTCAGTTTTGAACAAAAACCCTACCGCAAACTGTTAATGAATAGCTGGGGTGCGGAATGCGTGGCCAGTCCCAGCCCGGATACCAATTTTGGACGGCAGGTGCTGGCTGAAAATCCTGATACCCCGGGCAGCCTTGGTATAGCGATTAGCGAAGCGGCTGAAGATGCAGTGACCTCAAAGGTGAAAACTAAATATTCTCTGGGCAGCGTTTTAAACCATGTCATGATGCATCAGACTGTTATCGGCCTGGAAACCCAGAAGCAGATGAAAATGTTTGGTGATTATCCTGATGTAGTAATCGGCTGTGTGGGCGGGGGCAGCAATTTTGCCGGTCTATCTTTCCCCTTCATCAGGGACAAGATTTATGGCAAAGAGGTGTCTATTATTGGAGTGGAACCTACTGCCTGCCCCACAATGACCAGGGCCCCTTTCCTTTATGATTTTGGCGATTCGGCTGCTACGACACCGCTTGTGCCCATGTATACCCTGGGGCACACCTTCATCCCTGCGCCTCTGCATGCTGGTGGGCTTCGCTATCACGGCCTGGCCCCGCTGGTCAGCCAGCTGATCAAGGACGAACTGATCGAAGCCAGAGCCTACGATCAGCTGAAAACCTACGAAGCCGGTCTGATCTTTGCCCGCAATGAAGGCATTGTCTGTGCTCCGGAGACCAACCATGCCATTGCCGTCGCGATCGACGAAGCCCTTAAAGCTAAAGAAGAAGGTCGTGAAAAAACTATTCTTTTCAACCTGAGCGGTCACGGTTTGCTGGATCTAAGTGGTTATGACGCTTACATGAGCGGAAAACTTACCGATTATAGCCTCCCGCAGGAAGATATAGATAAAAACCTGGAGGCCCTGAGCGCATATCCCAAACCAAAATAATTAGAGTTAAACCAGATATAAACAAATTGCACTCTGTTACAGATTAAAATCCTTAGTCTAAAAAAATCGGGGTGCCCTTTAGAAAAGGTTCTGAAAGGGTACCCCGATTTGATCTTATCTTTTTCCACCAAATTTATTGCTTTGGTAAGAAGGTATAACATTTGGGGAGAAAGCAGATCATCTTTGTATTATTATGTTTTGTAATTACCAGGTTTTCTCAAGTGTTTGTCAGTCCAGGATCCGTTTCCTCAGCAGAACAGCGACAATCACCAGCACAATGATCATGGCCAGGGCAATGAGCAACTCGAACCAGACTGTGCCCAGAGGTTTTCCCATAATTGATACTTCCCAGATCGGGCTGATCACCCAGTAAAGAGGAAAAATTTTGGCAATCCACTGAGGCCAGTCTGGGAACAGATAAAAAACAACGGGGATGAAAAGAAAAAACCCCAGGCCTTTGATCAGGGTAAAAAGCATTGTGGCGGTTTTTGAATATATGCCGATCAGAAGCCCGATCATCGAAGTGAGGGCGGCGGCGATTACTATGACAACCATCACTTCAAGGGGCCGCGGTCCAAAAGCGCGATTTAAAAGAAGGGTAGCAGCTGCCAGAAATGTGGCAAAAAGAAAGCCCATTAGCCACTTGGCAACAAGCACTTCATTGATCATGGCCGAGGTTACCAGCATGGCGGTCAGGGTTCCCTTTTCTTTTTCTTCGACAAGACTGGAACTGGGCACCCACATGCCGGACATAGCCAGGGCATAGAAGACAATGATCGGCACCAGCCGGATCGAAATGGGCAGGCCTGGTTCACCAAAGAAGACCGTTTCCACCTCCACAGGAGGTTCTTTGTTTTCAAGACCGCGGATCATTTCAATAGCCGTCACTGAGATAATAATCCGGTTTGAAGCAAGGCTCTCTCCGCTTAAATAAAATTCCAGGGTCGGTTTTTCTCCTCCCTGAACCGCTTCGTCGAAACCGGGTTCAAGCACCAGGCCGGCATCGAAATCGTGTTTTTCCACCTGTTCGATCAGTTCATCGGGGTCTTCCAGTATTATTACTTCAAAACCTTCCAGTTCCTGCACGGCGGAGGTAAGTGATGATTCTCCTAGATCAACTATCCCCAGCCTCGGTTTTGGCTCGAAAAGCGAGCCAAAAGCAAACTGGAAAAGGAGAGTCAGGGCAAAAGGCAGCAGCAGGGCCCAGATAAAAAATGGTTTCCGCGGTCCAACGGCGAAATCTTTGCCTAAAATTTTTAAAATCCGGTTTATGCTCATAATGTGGCCACCTTCCTTTTTAGGACAAACAGGCCGACGCTGTATATCACTACTGCCCACAACAGAGCATAGAGCAGCCATCCAAGGGAATCCGCCCAGAGGGCGTCATAAATAGTGACATCGTAAAGGAGTCTGACGATAGGATAGCTGGGCAGCACACTGACCCAGGAAGCTACCGAACCGGGAAATAGCACGGCAAAGGAAGGAATGAGCAGGGGGATCAGGAACAGCAGGCTAAACATCAGCTGGCCGATAAAATCTTTCCCGGCGGCTCCGACAAACATTGCTACTGCAGTGAACAGCAGAGAACCCAGCAGAATGATAGTCAGGAGCAGGTGCCAGTTATCGGTGGTGAATGACCCGACGAAGAGCAGAACGATCACCGACTGGCTCATGGCCAGGGCTGTGCCGAAAATAGTTTTAGCCAGGAGGAAGTGCCATACTTTTAGCGGTGTGACCAGCAGGGCGGTTACCGTTCGCTGTAGGACTTCGTTGGAAATCAGCGAGGCCAGGGCGAAAGTCTCCATCATCATTATGAAGAAGGCCAGGAGCGGTCTCATTTTTCCTCGCAGCGATATTTGATCTCCCAGGCGGTCTTCACCGAGAATAATAGCTTCTTCATCGGGCAGTTCAACCGGCAGCTCATAACCGGCCACCTGGTAAGCCAGTTCGCTGACAAAACCTTCCATGGCATTCCTGATTTCATCAGGTACTGCGGCATCGGCGTAAACAGTCACTTTCGGTTTTTCACCAAGCGCAGCGTCCCGCAGGAAAGTGGGCGGAAAAGACATGCCAATGTCCAGATTAACTTTTTCTGCTTTAGCCGGTTTTTTTTGATCCCCTGCCGGGTCATGGATAATAAATTGACCTTGATCAGTCCTGTAAACTTCCAGTTCCCCGCGAATCACCTTTTTGAGCTCTTCTTCATTTTCGAATTCAACCAGGCCAAGGCCCTCTTCTTCAAAACCCGCTTCAATCTCTTTTGCCTGTTCAAGAACTGATTCCGGAACGCCCTGAGCAGACAGCGATTTCAGCCCATCGTTGACGAGAACTGAAATTGGAGGAGTAATGGCAAAGTTAATATCTTCATCGACCGTGTCCGGGACAATCCAGTAGATGACCACAAAAAAAACCAGGCTGATTACAGTAAGGAATATATAAATCATATTGCGACTGTAAAGCCGGAGATCTTTTTTCAGAACAGCCAAAAGCAAGCTGCTGTGGGATGTTTGATTTTTCATCCTGCCAGCCCCCTGCCGGTTAGTTTAATAAATATTGCTTCCAGGGTGGCTTCTTCGGTGTGAATGGTCAGCAGGTCAGGTGAGGCGGCCAGTTCACTGAGGCGGGTGGATGATCTTTCGCCGTCCAGGGGAAGCTTTTCTACTCGCACGCCATCTCCGTCCCGCAGGCGGACCCGTACTGACCTCTGGCCATATTTCTGTTTCAGGTTTTCCGCTGTGTCCAGGGCCACAATCTGGCCTTCATTGATGAAGGCCACTCGATCAGAAAGCTCATCGGCTTCAAGCATATTGTGAGTAGTAAGCAGAACTGCTGCACCCCGGTCAGCTTCTTCTTTTATGGTTTTTCGTATCTGGGCTGCGGTTACCGGATCAAGGCCGTCCGTCGGTTCATCCAGGAAGAGGATGTTCGGTTTGTTGATAAAAGCGCGGGCAACCATCAAACGCTGCCTCATTCCCTTGGAATAATTGGCCACCCGATCTCTGGCCCTGTCAGCAAGCCCTACGCGGCGCAGGGCTTGCAGTGATTCGGGATTGTGAATGCCGAATAGAGAGGCAAAAAAATTGAGGTTTTCCAGAGCGGTCATCTCGAGATAGAGATTTTTTTCTTCAAAGGTTACCCCGATCTGTGCTTGTATTTCCGGATCATCCCTGCCTGCTTCCCGGCCCAGGATACGCGCTGAACCGCTCTGCAGGTCCAGTTGTCCCGTCAGCACCTTGATGGTTGTTGATTTACCGGCCCCGTTCGGGCCGAGAAAACCGAGTATTTCACAGGGATAGACCTGGAAACTGATTTCTTTGACTGCCTGCAGGCTGCCGTACCGGTGGCTGAGATTTTTTACATCTATAGCCGGTGCGGTAGTTTTATCGGTTCCGACCCGGCTTTTCAACGCAGGTTGCGATTCGTTTTTTTCCTTTGTTTGCGGTTCCTCCACCGGCTCGACGAATTGGCCCTCTTTCCAGAGCCCCTTCAATTTTTTACCGTCCGGCCGGGCATAGATGCCGTATCCGTTACGTTGACCTTTAACAAAGTTTCCCCTGTAGGCAGCCCCGCTGTCAAATACCATTGTTCCCTTTCCGTGCGGTTTACCCTCGTTCCACTCGCCGTCATACCTGGTGCCGTCGGGCATGATAAGTCTACCCCGGCCGTGGGGAACGCCGTTTTTCAGCACTCCGGCGTATTTTCCTCCCATCCAGGGGATACTCTGCCGTTCGGGAGTCTTTTCATGCTCAGCCAAATTTGCCACCCGCTTTTCTGTGCATATTATGGATACCTGTCACAGGGGGTCGATTCTTCCGTGACATTATCCAGCACTGCAGAAAGTGTTTTTCCATCTTCTTAAATTCCGAGATTCGCTGTGCTTATTGATGTTAGATATGATAATACATTAATATTTTTTATATATCCAATGGGTAATTCTGTCAATTCGATTATTGTGCATATTATAACATACATATGGTTAAATCAGAAGAACCTTAACCCTGTGTCTTGCCGACCTACAATTGCCAGAAAATCACGATGAAATTTGTTGTTGGAAACCGCGAGGCCGGTGCTGTTAAGATCGAGAGGCTCACCTTTCAAGTTAGTGCAGCATCCCCCGGCTTCTTCAATGATCAGTATACCGGCGGCAAAATCCCATAATGACAGTTTATATTCAAAAAAAGCATCAAACCTTCCGCATGCTACCCAGCAAAGGTCGAGAGCGGCACTGCCAAAACGGCGGATGCCATGTATGTTCGCTTCAAAAAGTCTTTCAATGCTGTTGAGCGTTTTTCGCATAATTTTCCCGCGATCGTAGTAAAACCCGGTAGCGACGATTGCTTCCTGCAGGGAGGAGGCTTGGGAAACCCTGATGGGCGCATTGTTCAGAAATGCTCCTTTGCCCCGGCAGGCGGTGAACATTTCATCGCGCATCGGATCATAAACAGTAGCTACCAGGATTTGTCCAGAGCAGGCATAAGCTATGGAGATGCTGAAATGAGGAATATCATGGGCAAAATTATTGGTTCCGTCCAGGGGATCAATAATCCAGAGATTGTGAGAGCTGCTGTTTGCCCGGAAATCTTTTTCTTCCGCAATGATGCCATGTTCCGGAAATTGGCGGCCAATCATCTCAATAATCGCATCCTGGGCTGCGATATCGGCATCCGTAACCAGGTTGCTTTCAGCTTTTTCGGAGATTGCAGCATTTCCCTTCTTCTCCAGGACAATTTGGCCGGCTTGGCGGGCTGCTTCTTCTGCGACTTGTATCTGTTTATCAAAATCTGCGCTCATTTTTGTCTCATCCACTTTAGAGAAAGATATTTCCGGGTATGATGTCCCAATTACAATACATAAGCTTCAAAAAGAAGGCTTTCAAAATCCTCTTACTGGTTATCCAGGATGACATTGCCAAAATTTTTGCCGAAAACTTCACCCTTTTTGAAGTCTTCCATGGTCGGCCCTCCGGCAAAATCGAATGAATCGACCAGTTCCCATTTCAGTGTTTCAAGTATTTTGTCCAGCTCCCGCCGGGCACCTCCCGACCATCCATAGCTTCCGAAATAAGCGAGCTTCTTGTTTTTCATGCCCTTTCTTCCGGCCAGATCAAGGAAGTGGGCGGCTGGTGGAAATAGGCGACCTTCATAGGTCGGCACGCCGAGAACAACTCCCTGTTTTGCCCAGAGCGATGGCAGGATATAGCTGCCGTGGGTTCTGCTGACATCAAAAAGATCGACAGAGATGCCAGTGCTTGTGAGCCCCTGCGTCACGGCGTCCATCATTGCCCCGGTGTTTCCGTACATGGATCCGTAAAGCACGGTTACAGCTGGTTTCCCGCCTGTTTTGGCATATTCTGCCCATTGCTTATACAGATTAATTATTCTGGTGGGGTTATTGCGCCAGATTAAGCCGTGAGATGGAGCGATAACTGAGACGGGTAATTCTTTTAGTTTTTCAATCGCCCTGAGGGTCTGGGTGCTGAATGAAGCGACGATGTTGGCGTAGTAACGGAGTGCTTCTTTTTCGTAGAAATCGAAATCAACATTTTTATCATCAAAAATGCCGCCCCCGAGAGCCCCGTAGCTGCCGAAAGCATCGCAGGAAAACAGGATCTGCGATCCCGTTTCATAGGTCATCATTGTTTCCGGCCAGTGGACAAAGGGAGTCATGAAAAATTTTAGTTTTTTCCCGCCCAGGTCGAGCTCTTCTCCATTTTCCACAGCCCGCACTCTATCGGTGATGCCGTAGAAGTTTTCAACCATAGGGACGGCTTTAGCCGAACAGAGAATTTCTGCTCGGGAGGCCAGTTCCCTGATCAGTTTCAGAATACCGGTGTGATCGGGTTCCATGTGGTTGAGGATAATGTAATCGATGTCCGAAACTTTGGCAATTTCATTAAGCCGGTCGATGTATTCATCTACCTTGATTGATTTGGCCAGATCAATGATCGCAGTCTTTTCCGCTTTGACTATGTAGGAATTATAGGATACTCCCTCCCTGCTGATAGGCCACAGCCCTTCAAATAAATCGGTGGTATGGTCATTTACTCCAATCCAGTGTATTCCGGGTTTTATAGTAACTGCCGGCATAGCTGAACCTCCCTTAGAAGTAAAATTGCCAGATGTAAAGTGCTCTGGTTTTTTATTATTATAACAGAGGGCTGGTATCCTCTGATATAGCTGATTTTTATTGGCGCGGGTCCGTAAAAGCTCCGATAAAGAGAATACATTCAGCATGATCATCCCTGATAACAAAGAAAAATGGCCGGTCGGCGATTACTTCGAATGGTTCAGGAGGTTCGCCCAAACCGAAAGCCCCGGTAATAGCAGCCGCTTCGGTGCCCTTTTCATTTACCTCGATAACTGCTTTATGCTTGATTTGATCCAGGAAAATTTGATTTCCCAGAGACGACATGGCCGAAAAATCAGCCCTGCTGTCGAAGGCTTTCTCCATCCCCAGATCTTTTAAAATAGCGGTCAAATCTTTTTCGTATTCCATCTCGAAGCGGGGCATCCCCACTTTCCCGTCGAGGTAAAAGAATTCAGTCATCCAGGATTCCCAGTTTTCCACATTAAGGCTATTGTAAAAATCATCAAGATCAGTGTCCGGGACAAAGATATACATAGCTGTGCGGGTATCCTCAAAAGGATTTTCTTTTTCTCCGTAAGGTATGCGCACAGCTTCAAACCCTTCACCGTCAAGATATTTGTACTCACCCATTTCTTTGCTTTCTCTCAACATCATTGATACTTCGGTGGCCGAACCGTCAGGCAGTGTAAAACTCCATGGTTCGGTATTAGCGGGGTCAAACTCTTCGGTCCAGTTCCCCATGAAATAAATAGCATTTAAAAGGATGAAATACTCTGCCGGAACCGGCTGATTTTCAGGTATTAATCCCTCGAGCATTCCCTCAGTATGGTCGGAAATCCAGCTATTAATGATAGAAGATGATCCGGGATCGGCAAAATCTATTTCCCTGGCTTCTGCTCCGTGGTAGCGATTTATGGTTTCCAGGAAGTGATCGTCAATGGGAAAGCCTTTATCAAGCCAGATAGAATCGGCAAGGGCAACTTCAATACCTGCTCTCTTGCTTTCCAGAGAATCTCGGAAAGCCTGACATCGCTTGTTGAACTGATCCAGATCCAGTTCTTCTGTCTGTAGCAGCTCTCCTATTTCTTCCCTCGTTTCTCCTTCTGCGCTGTTATAAACCAGGGCCAGGGCCAGGTAGATACTGAGCGGCGAAATAAAAGTATTTTCATCGGCTGCTGAAAGCCGGTTATAAATCTTAAAGGCAAAGTTGTCAGGCATGATCCTGCTAACGCCGAAAACGGCAGTTAATTCAAGATTTTCTTTCACCACGACCTCATATTTTTCCCCGGTATGGCCGGTCATCATCCCGTTTTCCAACCAGTATCTGAATGAGTAACCTTCCGCGGGAGAAGCTGTTAAGTTAACCCTTTCCCCTGCCTGGTAAGTGCCTGTGCCAAGAACTTCGCCCATTTTTTCATCGTTTATTTTCAATTTGATCTCGTGTTTGTTTATACCAGTTTCCACGAAAACTGCGGTCAGCTTCCGGTCTTCTGTGTGGGCAAAACGGTAGGCGGGTTCACTGTTAACTGTTTCTCCGTTATCCAGCCATGCATCGAAAGCATACCCTTCGTTGGGAATGGCTTCAAGTGTAACTTCATTTGACAGGGAATCTGATGAGACAGTTATCGTACCTGCTTCTTCAGGTTCGGATTTAAGACACAGTTCAAACTCCGGATCTTCGACTTCGACCCTGCAGGAAGATAAAATAACGGCAAGGAGCAGGGCAAGGACAACCAGCAGGCAAATTTTTTTAATCATCCCTCAAGCCTCCAGCATAACATAACTTATATGTAGAACTAATTCTGTGATTATGATAAATTCCCTCCCTGAAGAGAGATTATCAACCATAGAAATAACTGTAATTATTAGGATATCGGCCGATTGGTTTTTTAACACAGAGGCGTCTGCCCGGGTGTTATTGAAACAATCTAAGATATTCTTCGTAGCTTTCTTCTTCGAACTTTTCTATGGGAATGAAGCGCAGGGCAGCTGAATTAATGCAGTAACGCAACCCGGTAGGCGGTGGTCCGTCTTCGAAAAGATGGCCAAGATGTGAATCGGCTTTCCGGCTACGTACTTCAACACGCACCATCCCGAAACCTGTATCTTCCTTTTTGACAATGCTTTCCTCATTGATGGGACGGGTAAAGCTGGGCCATCCCGAGCCGGAATCAAATTTATCCAGCGAACTGAACAACGGTTCTCCCGAGACAATATCGACATAGATACCCGCTTCCTTGTTGTCCCAGTATTCATTGTTGAAAGGCGGCTCGGTGGCATTTTCCTGGGTTACTGAATACTGCAGGTCGGTCAGGCGTTCGCGAAGCTCGTCCATGTTTACTTCCTCCTCCATTGTAGGACATTCATCTTTAACAAGATTTTCTTCTATTGTAGAATTTTCACAACCGGTTAAAAATATTAGAACTGTAAAGAAAAGTCCCAACAACGCATGAGCAAATCTTGTTTTTGTGTTTTTTGTCTTAATCAATTAGGATCCCTTCTCTCTATTGCAAATTTATCTTAACCATTATTTTTTGCCAGCCATTGCAACGTAAACATAAAATATTAGTAATCCTATTATATTATAATATTACGGTATATACAAGGGTGATCAAGGTACAGGGTTCTTTTCACTGCCATGCCTCTGATGTATGATATAATCCAACGGAGAATATTTTCAGCGTAAGCGGAGGTTCATCTTTTGAAACCTGAAAAGATCAGGAATTTTTGTATTGTTGCTCATATCGATCATGGTAAATCAACCCTGGCCGATCGGTTGCTTGAAACAACAGGGACCCTTACAGCACGCCAGATGAAAGAACAGGTTCTTGATCAGATGGACCTGGAGAGGGAGAGGGGTATTACAATTAAATTGCAGGCGGTTCGCCTGCAATACCGGGCTGCCGACGGCGAGGAGTATATTCTAAATCTAATTGATACTCCGGGACATGTTGATTTTAGCTATGAAGTATCGAGGAGCCTGGCCGCCTGTGAAGGGGCGATCCTGGTTGTTGATGCTGTGCAGGGAATTGAAGCGCAAACCCTGGCTAATGCCTACCTTGCCCTGGAGCATGATCTGACTATCGTTCCGGTTATCAATAAAATTGATCTTGACAGTGCCGATCCGGAAAGAGTGAAAAAAGAGTTAGTTGGCTTAATCGGTGATGAAGCAGGGGAGGCCATTCCCATTTCGGCAAAATACGGAACAGGTGTAGTGGAGGTCCTCGAAGCTGTGGTCAAAAAAGTCCCCCCTCCGCCTGCCGGCGATCCCGTTGCGTCTTTGAAGGCCCTGGTTTTCGATTCGCATTATGACAAATACCGGGGAGTAATTGCTTATATTCGAGTGATGGAAGGCCAGATCCAGAAAGGTAACCGCATCAAGTTTATGAACACGGGTAAAGTTTTTGAAGTTACCGAGACAGGTGTGTTCCGTCCAGGAATGGAGCCAAAAGAAGGTTTATTGACAGGCGAAGTTGGTTACTTCATGGCATCGATAAAAAATGTAGGTGATGCCCCTGTTGGTGATACAGTTACCGGGGCAGACAACCCAGCCGCAAGAGCCCTGCCTGGATACCGCAGGGTTTTACCCATGGTTTTCTGCGGCCTTTTCCCCAGGGACGGTGGTGACTTTGAACTTCTTCGGGAAGCCATCGAACGGTTAAAGTTGAATGATTCTGCGCTAACTTATGAGCCGGAAAAATCTGCTGCCCTGGGCCTTGGTTTCCGCTGTGGGTTTCTCGGGCTGCTGCATATGGATATCGTCAGGGAAAGGCTCGAAAGGGAATATGATCTTGCCCTGATCATTTCGGCGCCAAGTGTAATTTACCGGGTCCATTTGAAAAACGGCGACCTAATTGAAATTGATAACCCTGCTCTAATGCCGGCCACTGACGAGCGGGAAATGATTGAAGAACCCTATGTTGAAGCGGACATTTTAATTCCTGCAGAGTATATTGGGGCGGTCATGGAACTCTGCCAGGAGAAAAGGGGAGAATATCGCACTACAGATTACCTTGAATCCGGGAGGGTAAGGCTTTCCTATTATTTGCCGCTGGCTGAAATTATCTACGACTATTTTGATCAGCTCAAATCGCGCACCCGTGGTTACGCTTCCCTTGACTATATCATGCACGGTTTCAGGGTATCCAATCTTGTCCTGATGGATATCCTGGTCAATGAAGAAAAGGTAGATGCTCTCTCCTTCATTGTCCACCGTGACAGCGCTTACCAGCGAGGGCGGGAAATGGTCGAAAAACTGAAAGAAATTATCCCCAGGCAGATGTTTGATGTTCCCATCCAGGCAGCTGTGGACAACAAGGTTATTGCCAGGGAAACAATCAAAGCCCTGCGTAAGAATGTCACCGAAAAGTTATACGGGGGAGATGTTACGCGCAAACGTAAGCTGCTGGACAAACAAAAAGAAGGGAAAAAGAGAATGAAAAAGATCGGTCGGGTCGAAATCCCGCAGGAAGCATTTACTGCGGTGTTGAAAATTAAATAAAGTGTCAGGTGTGTCAAATCCTCTAGCCCCTGACACACTAAGGTGAAATGATATAATCATTTAAAAAGGTTGAAGTGACTGATGAATAAAGCTGCGGATAAGTTTCTTGAGGCGGTCAAAAAATATAAGACCATTGTTATCTATATCCCCGGATCTCCGGACCCGGATGCTATTGCCTCGGCTTATGCCATCAAGCACATCCTCAGGCAGCTTGGTATTGATTCGGACATCATAGCCGAAAAACGCCTTTCACTGACCCAGAATCAAGCTTTTATAGATCGCCTGAAGATACCGGTTTTTTTCGGCAGGGAAATCAATTTAAATAAATATGAGGCTTACATTGTCCCCGACTTTCAGAACAACAGGATTGACAGTATAGGGGACAGTATACCCTGTGCAGTGCATATAGATCATCATGGCAGGGCAGAAAAGGCAGGCAAAGCCGACTTTTCGCTGGTCAGGAATGATGTGGGCTCAACGAGCACCCTGGTAGCCCTGATTATAAAAAATCTCAATTTTGATATACCAGAAAAAAAGATTGTTTCCATATCCACCGCCCTGATATTTGGCCTCCAGACAGACACCGACCAGTATAAAAATATTTCCGCCCTGGATATTGAAGCATTAACTTTTCTATCCGCATTTGCAGACCGCGCTATTTTGGAAGAGATAAACAGCATCCCCCTCTCATTGCAAACTCTCCAGTTATTCAATCAGGCCAGAGAAAATGAAACGATTTACAAAGACTGGGCTTTTTACGCTCTTGGTTATGTAGATGCCCGACACAGGGATTCCATTGCTATTACCGCCGATATGATCATGAAAAATTCTTCCTCTAAAGTAATCGCGGTATTTGCCATAATTGAAAACCACAGTAAGAAGGAAACATACCTCGACGTCTCTTTGAGATCAAACAGCGGTGACATAGATCTCAACCGGATCATCAAAAGAATAACACCAAATGGGGGAGGCCGAAAATATAAGGGGGCATACCAGGTCAAACTTAATTACCTGCAGAATGCTCCTGATAAAGAGATGCTGTGGAAAGTCGTGGAGGCTGCTACAATCGAAACGCTGCGCAAAAGCAGGGATTCTTATTACATGACGGAGATAGAGAAAGTATATACAGGTATCAGGGACAAGATCAGTTCATTATTTAAAAAGGAAGAGTTCTAAAATCATTGCGAGGAGCCGCTCTGTTCTATTTATAGTTTTCTAGGCTGCAACTGCAGGTATCTCCGCAGCATTTTCCTTTCAGGTTGAACATATCCATTAATACGGCATAAGCGCAGCCGACGCCGGGGCGGACGCTGATGGTGTCCTGCGGGCAGTTTGCCAGGGTGGCTTTTACCGGTGAAGATCCATGAAGCGTTCCATGTAATAAAGGAAGATCTGGCTGTAATAGCCGCTGAAGAGGTAATCGGCGGCATGGGCGGCATAAGGCATGTAAATAACCACGCAGCAATCATTGTTGGCTTTGGCATAACTTTCCTTGAAATACCTTGCTGTTTCCATGGTGACAAGGCCGTCGTTGGTCCCCTGGAAGATCAAACAGGGAGGGCTGTCCGGGCGGATCAGGTTTTCTACGTCAATCCACTCGTCAGCGCCGCCGATCATTTTCAGAAACAGTGTAGCCCGGTTCGCCGGATAATAGGGGATATATCCTTTGACTTGAATCTTTGGATTGAAGAGGTCCTCATATTCACCGCTGCTCATGGCTAAAGCCAGGGCGGTAGACAGATGTCCTCCGGCTGAACCACCGCTTATAAAAACAGACTCAGTTGAAGCTCCCAACTCGTCGGCATTTTCTACCAGGTAATCTGTAAATATGCCCAGGTGATTCATCATATCGTCAAGAGTAAAAGACCCTTTCAGATGATCCGGGGCGCCGATAGATAAATTGACTGACCTGTTGGGTAATATACCGGTTGCACGGTCGACAATGTTATATAAGACGGCCAGCTGGGGAAAATCCACACTATCCGTTAAACCGTACTGAATGTCGAAGACCGTGTACCCAAGCGAAGCAAGATGTTTATTCATCTGCAGCATATTTGAAGCGCCCTTGTCTCCCACAACCCATGCTCCGCCGTGGATGCGGATAATTGTTGAACCCTCTCCTGGAAGGTTTTGAGCGCCGGGAAGAGGTCTAAAGAGATCATAATATAGTTTTAATCCCTCACCTGTGCCATCTGAGCCCTCATAATAAAGGATATTTTTCCGGTATTCATAATTGCCCGGGAAATAGCCTAAGAAGTAACCGGGCAAAGAAAACCTGGTTGTTCGCAGTCGGGAAACAGTTTCAGGATCGATCCTCTCCCGCCAGTTATCACCAAAGGTGGTTTTGAAATCGGTTTCAATATCCTGGAGCGTTGAGGGGGTGGCAAACAGGGGCAGCATAAAAATGATCATCAGGATAAGGCCGACGGTGGTTACAGCCAGGCTAAAGGGGCGGCTGATGCTGCCATATGACTTGAGAACGAGAATCGCCAGGGCCGGAGAGACGAAGGCGAGGAAGAGGGCGCAGGGGGAAACCGCAACCTGAAGCAGTCCTGGATAGCGGCTAAGCAGAATATAAGCGGGAAAGAAACCCAGGAGAAGAAAAACAGTCAATATCACAGTCAGTGTTTTTCTTTTTCCAGCTGAAGCAGGCTTAGCCTGGTCGTTTTTCCCTGCCTCGGAGACATTTACTGTACCTGCAGGGGCAGCTTGCCAGGTCAGGGCGGAATGGGCAGTCCCGATCAGCAGGACTGCCAGAAAGGGAACATACACGGCAGCAAGCATAATTACAATGGTTATATTGTGTTCGTAAACCGATGAGGCGGCGAAACCGGCTGCGGGTAGTAAAATCATTGCTGCAATTGAAATTATCAGGTAGGTCGTTCCCCACTTCTTCAAAGCTCTGTTTATATCCCGATGGCAGTTGATATAGACAAGGTAAATGTTCAGCAGCAGTGCGGCCGGGATCAGCAGCCCCAATACAGTCTGAAAAGGAGTCCCGTCCTGTAGAAAGGCAAAAAATATTATGTAGCAGGCGGAAATGATGTTGAACAGGAAAGCGATGCCAGCCGGGATTTTTCTCTTTAAAAATTCCTTCTTCATACTTGCTCCTCTATGGCCAGTTAGGTTTTCCTTCAACAACTCTTTAGCTGTATTTATATTGCGAGAACGGTTTCTGTTGCTGCCCGGATTGACAATACTCGCTGCCTTTTAAAATTCTCTGAATATCAGTAGTTTCCCTTACAGTTAATTATTCTACTTAAACCTGTTTTAACTCTGAGCGAAGAAAATTCTATTGTTTACAACTCTCCCCGCAGATCGAGTTCATCGGCGGCTGCCTGCATGCCCTTGATTGTTTCCTCGATAACTTCGCTTAAATCCATTCCCAGCATGGCGGCGCCTTCTTCGATGAGACCACGATCCACCCCGGCGGCAAAGTTTTTATTTTTAAATTTTTTCTTGACCGAGCTTACCTTCAGGTCCAGGACACTTTTGCTGGGCCTCATCAGGACGGTGGCCACGATCAGCCCGGTTAACTCGTCGATGGTATAGAGGACTTTTTCCATCCTTTCTTTTGGTTCCACGTCGGTGCATATTTTCCAGCCGTGGCTCATTATCGCCCTGATATAATCTTCAGGCCAGCCTTCTTCCGTCAGGATCTCCTTAGTTTTGACGCAATGCTGTTCCGGATATTTTTCGTAATCCAGATCGTGTGCCAGGCCGATAACCCGCCATTTTTCGATGTCGTCTTCACCAAGTTTTTCAGCGAAGTGGACCATAACCGCTTCCACGGCCAGGGCATGTTTGATCAGGGAATCATTCTGATTGTACTTTTTTAAAAGGGTCATTGCAGTTTCCCGGGTCGGTTTTTCTGCCATTTCAGGTATCACTTCTTTCATTCAATTATTTATCAAAGCCTGTTCTAAAAAGTATCTCCGGGCAATACAGGCTGGTTTCTTATCTTCTATTACACTGCTTTGAAATCCTGCAATAAAAATGACCGCTTACGCATAAGAAGTGAGAAACATCCGAATGATTCAATGGCGGTGGCGGCATCTGTCCCTTGTAGGTTCAAAGATAAGCTGTTGTAAAAGAAATATAATTCCCCTGAGATATTTAAACCATGCAGGCATGCTGTGTAGTTATCGCGGAAATTAGCAGGGAAAGGGGAGAAAAGCGAAAAAGGAATCTCATGTTCGGTTAAAACAAACTTTCATATAAGGAGTAAGGTTCCTCTCTGATTTAGTTCGATCAGTAAAGGACAAAGACCTGTTAGTAACGATGAAGGTAGAAGAAATATTCTAAATTATATTTGTTATAATATATGTTGATAAAGGGCATTAAGAAAGGTTGATCCTGTTTTAGGCAAAAGGGGTAATATTATGGAAATAAGAGAATCAACTGAAGCGGATTTCAAAGGACTGTTGGCAGTGGGACGACAGGCTTTTGGAGATGAGGAGGGACCGGAAATAGTGGAACTTGTTCAGTGGCTGATGGTAGACACTACTGCGGAGCCGCGTCTTTCCATGGTGGCGGTGAAGGGACGCCGGATAGTCGGTCATATTCTTTTTACGAGGGCAAAGATTAAGGCAAATGAACAGATAAAGACGGCATGCCTGGCTCCGCTTGCAGTGGCCGTTGACTATCAGAACCGCGGTATTGGCAGAAGGCTTGTCGAGGAGGGCTTAAGGTTATTAAAGGAAAGAGGCGTTGAACTGGTTTTTGTCCTCGGGCATCCCACTTATTACCCTCGCTGCGGGTTCAAACCGGCAGGCCCTTTCGGTTTTGCTACTCCCTATCCCATCGCGGAGAAAGATGCCGATGCCTGGATGGTCTGCGAACTGCAACCGGGTCTCCTGGGTGTGGTAAAGGGACGGGTGCTTTTTGCCGATACTTTGCACAACCCCAAATACTGGAGCAATTGATTATCCATCAGACTGTAATCTTGTCGTGATAACGGCAGTAACCTGGTAAGGGCTAATATTTTTGGCTGATAAAGGTTTTGCGGTTTTGAACCTGATATGGATTGATTGATTCTCAAAAAAAGGAGCAAAATGGATGAGCGGTATGGACATCGACAAAAAGTTGGCTGTCCGGACGGAAGGTTTGACCAAACAATTCGGGAAAAACCGGCTTGCAGTGGACAACCTTGACCTGGATATTAAAAAAGGTGAAATTTTTTCCTTGCTTGGTCCAAACGGTGCCGGCAAAACGACCACTATTAAGATGCTCTGCTGCCTGCTTAAGCCGACCGGTGGCACGGCCCGGATAATGGGTTTGGATATTCTTAAGAATCCGGCTAAGATCAAGCAGATCATAAATGTTTCACCCCAGGAGACGGCTGTCGCTCCCCACCTGAGTGTTCTGGAGAACCTTGTTCTGGTTGGTCAAATCTACGGGCTGAGCGGCAGGGAGGCGAAACGACGGGCATATCGGCTTATCGAATTGATGAGCCTGAATGAAAGGCTTCGGGACCCGGCTAACAAACTGTCAGGAGGGCTCCTCCGTCGCCTCAGCATTGCCATGGCCCTTATCTCGGATCCGAAAGTACTTTTTCTTGATGAGCCGACCCTGGGGCTGGATCCGAAATCGAGAAAAACCCTCTGGTCCCTGATTCGCTACCTGCGGGGTAAGAAAACAGTCCTCCTGACAACTCACTATCTTGAAGAAGCAGATGCCCTTGCTGATAGGATTGCCATCATTGATCAGGGCAGGCTGGTAGCTCTTGGCACCTCTGAAGAGCTTAAAAGGCAGCTGGGTGGTATGCAGGTAATGACAGTTAAGGCTGATAGCCTGTCGCCTGCTGCCATGAAGAACCTGAAAAAGATCTATCCGCAAACAGCGATTGCCGATAGTCATCTAATAATTAAGGCTGAAAAGCTTGATTTCAACAAAGTAGTTGATCTTTTGCGGGGTGAGGGAGTAAAGATTAACTGGTTATCGATGAAGGAGCCAACCCTGGATGAAATTTATCTGAAGATCACCGGGAGGAGCAGGGACAATGAGATTATTTAGCCTGGCCGGCCGCAACATGAAGGAAATTTACAGGGATCCCATCTCGTTGATCCTGGGAATCGGAATGCCGGTTTTACTAATTTTGCTCTTTACCTCTATCGGGAAAGGTGCTCCCGTGGATATTTTCATGGTGGACATGCTCGTCCCGGCGGTGGCCATTTTCAGTTTTGGGTTTCTAATCATGTTTTCTGCAACCCTGCTGGTTAAGGATCGGCAGAGTGCCTTTCTGACCAGGCTGCTGGCAGCTCCTTTAACTTCTTCTGATTTTATTCTGGCTTACATATTACCCTTTATACCCTTTGCCCTGCTGCAGATAGCAGCAAGCATGGTTGCCGGTGTGGCGCTCGGAATGTCTTTTACCAGCGGTACTTTTTACAGCCTTGCTATTTTAATTCCAGTTGCTGTAATCTGCATTGGTATTGGCATGGTCCTGGGTTCACTTTTTACGGAAAACCAGGTTGCCGCGGCCGGATCAATCATTATTGTTGTCATATCACTGTTCAGCGGAGCGTGGATGGATCTGGAAATGGTCGGCGGGATATTCGAAAAAATTGGTTATATACTGCCCTTTGCTCACGCGGTGGATGCCTCCAGGGCAGTTATAAACGGGGCGCAGCTGTCCGCGGTAAGCGATAAGCTTTACTGGATTGTTTCCTACCTGGTAGTTTTTATTTGCGCCGGCATTTTATCCTTCTGGTGGAAGACAAAACGATAAACCATTAAAACAGGCCGGGCCTTGATCGGGAAAATAAAATGGAGTCCGGCCTGGAAGCTTCCCGGCAGTGAGATAAAAGAAATTTGACAGAAAGATGACTGGCAGGTGTTTTTTGCTTGCTTCCGTTTATTTTTTCGGTGCCTGCGGAATAATAATCGCGCAGACAATGTAGGCGATAAGCCCCGGGAAGAAAGCGCTGAAAATGGTGATCAGGGCCCAGATCAGGCGGACCAGGGTCACGTCGATCTCAAAATATTCGGCTATGCCGCCGCAGACACCGGACAGCATAACCTGAGTATTGGAGCGGTAAAGACGTTTCGGTTCCATTGTTCATCCTCCTCATTTCAACTTATTAAGTTTAGGGCACCATCATTGCCCGTGGTGGCCTGAAGAATTGTTTTCGAAAAATGATTGTCCTTATTTCAGTGTATATTCTGCTGTAACCGTTCCCCTGACAATTATATCACCGGGAGTGATGGGAGTTTCCGCTGAGCCCATGGCCATCTCTTCCTGGACCATTTCATCCCGGAGCCTGAAGGGGACATAATCGCTTCTTTCCTCTTTGATACTGTGCAGGCCACCGAGTTTTTGACCGGCACTTTCAGCAATCGCCTCGGCTTTGCGGAAAGCCTGTTCTGTTGCTGCTCCCAGGGCTTCCATCAATAATTCCTGTGGATCCTTGAGTTCAAAAGAGATGTAATTGATATTGTTCGCCCCTGCTTTAACCGTTAGATCGACGATTTCTCCCACGGCATCGAGCTTATCAGTAGTGGCGATAATCTCATTGGTTGCCTGGTAGTAAGTCGTTTCTTCTTCCATGGCCGGTTGTTCCCTGACCCGGTCCCGATAAGTGTAAAGGGTATATGAACTAGTTTTCAGTTCTTCATCAGTTAATCCGTAATCTTTTAGAGCGTCCAGAACCGCATTGGCCAACCTGGCATTTTCTTTAACTGCATCTTCTGCCGAGGTGTCGCGGGTCATGATGGCAATACTGATTTTGGCCTGATCCGGTTCGGCGGTTATTTCCGCTTCCCCGTAAGTCTGAATAATGCTCGGGGAATCGGCAGAACCTGCAGCAGGCTGGTCTCCGCCACAGCCGGTAAGCAGCATAGCCACGACCAGCATAGCTGCAAGAACAATAAATATGGTTTTGCCATGCATAGTTCAAAGCCCCCTTTTTATTGGTATTGCTGATTTAAAAGTTAACCATGGTAATCTTAATAAATACTATTCATCCTGTTTCATTTATATCATAAACGTTTTTATCGGGGAAGAGGTAGAATGCTGAGTAATTTAAATTAACCCCGGTATAGACATAGATGGGGAAGAAATACTTGAATTGTAATATTGGCAAATTAAATGATTATCTTTTCACCTACTTTGAGCGGCAGATAGCTGTCCTGAAAAGCATTTTGAAAGCGCTCCAGGCTCCAATCGGAACTATCATGGGCGGATAAAGATATTACCTTAATCCCTTTGTTTTTAATAGTGATTATAGCCTGATCTACACTTTTTTCATCAAGCCCTTTCCATGGGGGATTATCGGAAGCCACAATGTGCTGGAGATTAAGGGGACCGATGTTCATCCTTCCACCTTTAACTGGAAAGTGCAGCCCACCGATCAAACCGTAGATTGGTTCATCAAATAAAGAGCTTGCTCTTTCCAGAATTTTTTCTACGCTCTGATGTCCGCAGCCAACTATGATCACTATACCTTTACCTGCCACATTGATAGCCAGACTGTGTTCCAGAGTTTCTCCCAGCAAGAAAAGGTGGCGGGGGATAATACCTATACTGGCTATTCCCCTGTCAAGCCGGGTGGGTTCTTCAATTACATTTACTTCCGGACCGGGATTCCATACCGACGGCTTTAGGGGAACGGGAGCGTAAACCGGGATTTTAGGCAGATCAACAGGTCCCTGTGAGATACTGAATGAATCATCCTTTTCGTCTTTTTTCCCTCCAACATGATCGAGATGAAGATGGCTAATAAAGATCAAGTCAATATCTTTTTCACTGTAACCAAGGGCGTGAAGATTATGGAGAAGCGGTGAGGGATGTTCTTGATTCTTGTTTAAACCTGTATCCATGAGAATCTTTTTATCATCCACTTCTATAAGATATGAAACCCCGGCCTCAGTGCGCAGTTCTTTGTTATCTGTGTAGTAATCTACCAATGGAATGACAGTTAATTTATCAACAGTTCCCAGCGAAGAAATTTTTTTTACCGGAATGCTATCCAGTTTTTCTGCAGCCCTTTTCTTGCCCGACTTAAGCTGCAGCAGCTTTACAAGCAAAAAGATTATGACCAGAAGAATCATGACCAGTATAATGTAGAATAAAACCTGTAAAATCAACATTTGAATCCCTCCAGAAAAGAAATTTTTATACCTCATGAGACAGTGTCGAAATGGACTATAGGCCTGCTTGCCAGGTACCGGGCAAAATATTTTTCGGAGATTTATACTATATATTCATTATTGCAGTTTAAATATTGTTTGTAAACTAATAATTAGTTCAACCGTCTAATATTGAAAAGGATTTAGGTTTGTAATTAAGTACATATTTACAAGCTTTATTCCTTTGTTAAAATGAAGTGGACGGCTACGGTTTATTCATCCAGAGCATTATCGATTTCCTGGTCATTGTTCTGGTAATCTTCTTTTTGATCAGGGCCATCAACTCGTTTAAGAAGAAGGAAAAGGAAGCAACTGCAACATCGGTTCCTTCCAGTGAAGAAATTTTGCTTGCTGAGATAAGGGATATACTGAAAGAAAAGTGAGTTTGGAGCGAAGGTTTTAGGAAATTGGTTTTGGCTGGAATAATTAAGTGCGATATTTGAAGATCATGAGGGGAGCGTGGCAGCGCTCCTTTTTAAACATGATTCATTTAAAGAGTTTTGTATCGTGCTTTCCTGATGCTTAATCTCCCTGAAAAAGTGCTCATATAACATGATAATGTCGGTGACCGGAGCAGGCGGTACTGATCAGCAAAATGGAGCCGGATTGATTCCTCAATTTTCCCATAAAAAGTGTTATAATGCCTGTGTGATCAAAGATTGTGACCAGGAGCAATTTCTGATGTGCCGGAAATTATTTTTAGGATGGAAGGAGGTTTGGCAGCGTGTTCAAGAAAGCCATCGGGCAATCATATAAAGCGGGTTTACCCCCCGGTTCTTTAGTTCACGTTGGAGAATTAAAGAGCGATACGACTGAAGTTACGGTGTGCGAATATGATAAAGATTTTTACCGGGAGAATAAAACATCTGAACCCGAAGAATGCCTCTCCCTGCTTGAAAAGGAAGCTGTTGTAGTATGGGTCAACCTTGACGGCCTGGCTGATATTGAAATGCTGCAGAGAATAGGTGATTTTTTTAACCTGCATCGTCTAACCCTGGAAGATATTTTAAACAACGAGCAGCGGCCGAGGCAGGAAGCCTATGAAAATTATACCTATGTTGTATTAAAGGCACTGGTTTACAACGATGATCAAAACCGGATTGACACTGAACAGGTCAGCATCGTAATAGGCGGCAATTACGTGTTCTCTGCATGTGAGCGGAAAACGGAATTATTTGATACTTTACGTAAACGCCTTGCTTCGGATAAGAGCGGTATTCGTAAAAAGGGTGCTGATTACCTGGCCTATGCAATTATGGATATAGTGGTGGATGGCTATTTCCCCGTACTGGAAAAAGTGAGTGGTCACCTGGAAAACCTTGAAGAATTACTGCTGGAAAAACCGGAAGAAAAAAATCTTCATGCAGTACACCGCCTGAAAAGGGAAATGCTTGGCATGCGTCAGGCAGTATGGCCTTTAAGAGAGGCCTTAATTGGCCTGGAAAAATCTGATTCAATATTTATCCAAACTGATAATGCTTTTCACCTGCGTGATGTTTATTCCCACACTGTCCAGATTATTGAGACGGCCGAAATCTACCGGGAAATTCTGTCCGGCCTGCTCGAAATCTATCTTTCCAGTGTTAACAACCGGCTGAATGAAGTAATGAAAATCCTGACCATTTTTGCAGCCATTTTTATCCCTTTGACCCTGATTTCCGGTATTTACGGGATGAACTTTGCATATATGCCGGAACTGAACTGGCGTTATGGTTATCCCTTTTCCCTTGGCCTGATGGCAGCGGTGGCTATCTTCATGCTTCTTTATTTCAGGCGAAAGAAATGGTTTTAATGGGCCGGGTGTTTGTGTTATCCCTGCTGATTAAAATTCCATATATCGGGTGGATCATCAATCTGGCTTCGGTACTCTTTGCCGCCGGTGCATTTATCCTTTATATGGTCGACAAAAAGACTAAAACGGACATTACAGTGGAAGAGCAATAAGGTAACGAAATTTATTAGTCGCAAATTAATCTCAAGGAGAACAGCAAGAATGGATACCAATCTGATCAATCTCGGTTTTAACGAAAAATACAAACAGGAAGCCTCCTGCTATGAAGACCTTTTCCCTGCCAGGATCACTGCCCAGTATAAAAATCTTTACAGGGCCGCAACCA
>JAGYMW010000018.1 GCA_018400435.1 Bacillota bacterium
TATCAGAGAATTGTTTTTTGAAACAGGCAGTTCGGTTCAGCCAAAGCAGTAAGAGATCAATCAATGAGATTGTAGAAGGCTGGGAATCCATGAAAGACTGTTGTATCGCTGGCCTAAAAAGGATACTCTTGATTGTAATAAAACGCAGCTGACCGGTCAGCAGGAAGAAAAAAGTAAACTGCACAATAAGGTTGCTGAACTAGAAGAACAGAAATTGACTGAAAAAATTTAAGTAATATTTGGCACAAGTAACCAAACCTATGGGGCTGAATTAAAGCGAAGATAAATGTGACCTAAGGTTTCCCCGTGATACCGTAGAGAAAGAGGTGAAAAAGCCCCCGCTTGTATTCTTTGCTGGTTTTCAGGTGGTTCTTGTACGTGATGGGGTCAGGTCTTGAAATATAAGATCAATGGTCGAGCTTTAAATATTGGGATCAAATCATCCAATATAATATTTTACCAGACCTGATTGCAGCTGTTTAACTTGATCTTATATTTCAAGACCTGACCCCATATATTAGGCTTGGCAGGTTAAATATTCAGCTCAATCGTGCTTTCATCTTCCAGCTTCTGGATGTGATCCATGATGATTGTTTGTTCCTGTTCACCTTTAAGCTGTTCCATGCGTTGAGAAAGCAAAATTTCTTCCAGGCTGTTTTTGACTATCTCAAAGTCATTTTCTTCAAGCAGTTCGCCGTATTCTTCTTCTATTTGATTATAGTAGGCTTCTACCTGTTCTTTGGGCATCTGCGTATCGTCGGTTTCCAGGAGCTTCTGCAATTCCTGGTACTCGGCCTGCAGCTGTTCGTAATAATCTCTTACTTCTTCTTCTGATACAGAAACATCATCCTCCGTGATTTGTTCTGAAGGATTATCTTCCAGGTAAGTTTCCAGGTAGCGGTCAAGATAGTTTTCGATCATTAGCTCCCTGGTAATGTCGTCGTAAACGCTGTCCCGGTCCATCCCAGAGGCTTCCACTTCTTCCAGAAGCTTTTCTTCTCCACCAAATGCTGCTGCATATTCCTGGTAGCGGTCGTCTATTTTTTCTTCGCTGACGGTAAGTCCTTCGTCCAGGGCTTTCTGTTCAAGGAGCATTGGATAAACAAAATAACTGTAAAGGACCTGTTCTTCCAGTTCCCCTGCCATATCTTCCGATTCGGGGCTGTCCAGGTCAATGCCCTGAGCAAGGTATTGGTTTTTTTCCTCTTCAAGAGCCTGTTCAAATTCTTCCCTGGATATTTTTTCACCGTTTACAGTTGCCGCGATTTCATCATTTACTGCTGTTGCCTCATCCCCGGCGCATGAACTCAGGGTTAAAGCTGCAAATAAAGTCACAGCAAGCAGGAAGCTGATTTTCAACCATTTCCTGGCACCCGAAGTACGCTGGGTATTAAATGTTTTCCTCTCCGTTGGTTTCATTTTATTCCCTCCCTTTTCAGTTTGCTTTTTTCTTTCATCCATCAAGGCAAACTGATGCCCATCATAACAAAAGATAGTTGCTCGCACAAGGGGTTGAATTTTGGGGATTGAGACGATAGTGCCTTTTACTTCTGCTTATTGTCTTAAGTTTGGAGTTTGCATGGAATTTGTAAACATTTTGCAAACTGTGCAAATATAGTGTAAATTATGCTATTAACGAAAGGATTTTAGATCAGCCGCCCGGAAGAAAAATAAAAGCAGATTAATAAAAGGGAGGTATAAAAATGAAAAAGCTGCTGGTTTATCTGTGCATCGTCCTGTTTATGTTTGGCGCTGTTGCAGTAACAGGATGCGAAGTGGAAGAAGGCATTGGCGGAGAAGAGTTCGAGGAAGAAATGGAAGATTATTAAGTTATAAGGCACTGAAAAGAGAATTAATAGTTTTTAAGCAGGGCCGGGTGAGGAAATAAATCTCGCCCGGCCCTGCTTAGTTTGGTTTCCGGTATACAGATAATCTCGTAAAAGGAGATTCCCCATTTTTTGCGAACTGTCTAAGGGGAGGGACGGTTATGAAAGAAAAGATCTTAATCATCGACGATGATGAAAATATTTGTGAAGTAGCCCGCATTGCCCTGGAAGCGGAAGGTTTTCAGATAGACACAGCTTACGACGGCAAATCGGGGATGGAGAAGATATTAAGCGGTGATTACGGGGCGGTGCTTCTGGATATCATGCTTCCTGAGCCTGACGGCTGGGAAATCTGCCGCCAAATTCGCAGCGGAAGGTTTAAGAATCTACCCATAATAATGCTTACCGCTCGCGGCGAAGAAGTGGATAGGGTCCTTGGTCTGGAACTGGGTGCCGATGATTATGTAACAAAACCTTTCAGCCCGCGGGAAATGGTGGCCAGGGTGAAAGCTGTATTGCGGCGGACTGAGAGATACAGTGAGGATTCTGCAGAACTGCAATGCGGTAATTTAAGTGTTGATATGAGGAGCCATACTGCCAGGCTTGGCGATAGAGAACTTGATCTGACCCCAAAAGAACTTTCCCTGCTGCGGCTCCTGGTCAGCAATCCGGGGAAGGCTTTTTCGCGGGAAGAATTACTGCGTGAGCTGTGGGGATTTGACAACCCGGTGGCTATTACCCGTACGGTTGACGAGCATATTAAGCGCCTCCGGGCAAAACTGGCCCGGATTGATCCCCGGCAGACCTATATCCAGACCGTCTGGGGGAGCGGGTACAAGTTTGAGGTGAAAAGAAATGATTAAGCGGCCCCGGAAGCCATATACCCTGTTCAGCAAGCTGATGCTTTCTCACCTCGCCGTGGTGACCCTCAGCCTTCTGATCATCGGAATTTTTCTTATTTATCTCATAGAAAAGTATTTTTTCAGCGCTCGGGAATGGGAAGTGGCCGGGCAGGCCTGGGATGTGGCCTACCTGGCTGCCGATGATTTAGGACGGGGAGATTTACAAGCATTGGAGAAAACAATTGAAATGCTCGCTTTTTCATTGGATGCGAAAATCAGGGTCCTTGATAATTATGGCATGCCTATACTGACAATCGATCCGGAAACCGAATCGGTTGAGGATAGAGTTGAGCAGCAGGAAGGAGTTGGCCTGGAAGAAAGGGAAATTGAGCATATTTTCAAAGGTAATATGCTAACTAAAAAAGTCTACGGGCCTGCACTTCAGCGTTTGCTGGTTGCCGCCCCTGTCTATACGGAACACTCGGAGATGGGATCGGAAAGGGTTATATCAGATGAAGAACCGCAGCTTATCGGAGCGGTTACTTTAAGTGTGCCGCTGCTGGGCATTGAAGAAAACCTGACCCAGATCAGCCGTTTGATCCTCTATGGGGGAGCAATCAGCGCCCTTGTGGCCTTTGTATTTGTCTATTTTGTTTCAAGAAATTTAACCCGTCCCTTACAGAAAATAAATCAGGCCGCACTGGAGCTGGCAGCTGGCAATTATGATTGTAAGATAAAAGAAGAGTCTAATGATGAAATTGGTAGTTTGATCAAAACTTTTAACTATTCCGTAGAGCAGGTGGAACGAAACGTTGAAGAGCAGAAAAAGTTGGAACGGCTACGCCGTAACCTGGTAGCCAATGTGTCCCACGAATTAAAAGCGCCCCTGGCTTCAATCCGCGGTTTTTCCGAGTTGTTTCTTGATGGGCTGGTCGAAGAATCTGTTAAGGAAAAATATTTGCAGGTTATCCTCGACAATTCTGTCCATCTAAGCCGCCTGGTTGATGATCTTTTAACCTTGTCTCACCTGGAAAGCGGTCAGCTCTCCCTCGAGAAAGAAGAAATCTCCGTAGAAGCTCTCGTTAGGTGGAGTTTTGAAAGTATAATGCCGCGAGGAGAAGAGAAGAAGATAAAAATGAATCTGGAACTGGAACCTGCCCTGCCCGTAATAAAAGGTGACCGGACCCGCCTTCACGAGGTTCTTATCAATCTGTTGGAAAATGCCGTAGAACATACCCCGTCGGGGGGTAAGGTCAGTTTGAAGGTTTATTATCTCGATCCCCTGCTGGTCATGGAAGTGCGAGATACCGGTTGTGGCATTTCCGAAGAAGATTTGCCGTATATATTTGAACGTTTCTATAAGACGGACAAATCCCGCGCACAGAACAGCGGCAGTTCGGGACTCGGTCTGGCAATAACTAAACAGCTGGTGGAGATGCATAATGGCAGAATTACCGTGGAGAGTACCCCCGGTGAGGGAAGTACCTTTAGCATATCCCTCCCGGTCTACGATACACGATCCGGGAAAAATGATGAGCAGTAGACTGGTAAAAAAATTTATTTAAAAACATTTTGTTCTGAGCAGGTTCGGAGTTGAAGATCGTCGAAACATATTATTGTTTTCCATTTAAAGGAACGGAGATGGTTATGTGCTCATTGGCGTACCCAGGGAAGTTAAGTGCGATGAAAACCGGGTTGCTGTTACACCGGGCGGTGTTCAGTCATTTGTCAAGGCCGGGCACCGGGTTCTGGTGGAGAAGTCAGCCGGTGAAGGCAGTGGATTTTCGGATGAGCAGTACAGGCTGTCTGACGCAGAAATAATTGCCAGTCCTGCTGATATATACAGCAGGGCGGATTTAATTTTAAAAGTTAAGGAACCCCAGGATTCGGAATACAAATTTTTACGGAGCGGCCTGATCATTTTTACTTTTCTTCACCTGGGAGCTGCACCCTGCCTGGCCGATGAGCTGCTTAAAAATAATATAACCGGAATTTCTTACGATACAGTACAAAAGCCCGATGGATCCTTGCCCCTGCTGGCCCCGATGAGCGAAGTGGCAGGCAAAATGGCTGTTCAGATCGGAGCCTACTACCTTGAAAAGCCGATGGGAGGTTCGGGAATCCTCCTCGGCGGTGTTCCCGGAGTTCCCCCTGCCCAGGTTGTGATTATCGGGGGAGGAATGGTCGGTATTAATGCAGCCAGGGTAGCTCTTGGTATGGGGGCGCGGGTCAGTGTACTGGATATTGATGCGGCTAAACTACGGTATATCGATGACATTTTTGGTGGCCGGATTGACACTGCCATGTCCAATCATTACTGGCTGGAGAAATTGATTGCCGATGCCGATCTGCTCATCGGGGCGGTTTTAATACCCGGAGCCAAAGCGCCGCATATTGTCAGTGAAGAATTGATAAAAACCATGAACCCGGGGTCTGTGGTGGTTGATGTGGCCATTGATCAGGGTGGATGCATCGAAACATGTAACACCCCAACGACCCATAGTAACCCGGTTGTAGTAAAACATGGGATTATTCACTACAGTGTTGCCAATATACCGGGAGCCGTTCCCCGTACTTCAACCCTCGCTTTAACCAATGCCACCCTTCCTTATGCTTTGAAAATTGCTAATCTGGGTTTAATTGAAGCTGTAAAAGTTGATCCTGAACTGACCCGGGGAGTGAACACTTATAAAGGGAATGTTGTCCATGAAACGGTTGCCGGATCCCTGGGTTACGAATATGTCCCCCTGGAGGAGCTTTTGTAGCCAAAATGATATAATCAGTGGTGATAAAACAATACCAGGTGAGCGTTTTATTGCTTGACAGGTAAAAGTAGATAATACTTTTTCGGCGTGTAGTAGCAGAAAGGGAGTATGGTCTATGATTCTGATAACCGGGGCGTCTGGCAAGACCGGTCGGGCGGTACTCGGAGCGCTGGCCCGCCGCGGGGCGGAAACGCGGGTACTGGTGCGAAGACAGGAACAGGCTGATGAACTGCTCCAGAAGGGGGCCGTGGAGTCGGTTATCGGGGATATGACCAATGCCGAAAGTTTTCTACAGGCCATGAAAGACGTGCGGGCGGTTTATCACATCTGTCCCAACATGCACCCGCAGGAAAGGGAAATCGGGCGTCTGGCTCTTAAAGCCGCACGGGCCGAAAAAGTGGAGCATTTTGTTTATCATTCCGTGCTCCACCCTCATACAGAGAAGATGCCTCATCACTGGCAGAAGATGCGAGTGGAAGAAATGATTTTCGAGACAGGCCTTTCCTATACCATCCTGCAGCCTGCGCCGTACATGCAGAACATTCTTGCTTTCCAGGAAGAGATCATGGAAAAAGGTAGTTATACAGTGCCCTATCCGCCCGGAACCCGCCTGAGCCTGGTCGATCTGGCTGATGTCGGCGAGGCGGTGGCTTCCGTTCTGCTTGACCCGGGGCACGAAGGGGCAATCTATGAGCTGGTTGGAACTAAAGCTATGACCCAGGCGGAAACTGTTGCTATAATCGGAAAGACCCTGAAGCGTGAAGTGGTGGCTGCAGAAACAGACCTGAAAACCTGGCGGCGCAGAGCTATTGAAACTGGCCTTGAAGGTTATGCCCTGGAAACACTTGTCAAAATGTTTGAATACTATGCTATGTATGGGCTGTGGGGAAACAGCACTACCCTGCAGAGGCTCCTTGGGCGTGAACCGCGCAGCCTGGCCGATTTTGTCCTGACTGAGTTTATCTGAAAAGTATACGAACAGATGGGATGAGGATCTTGACTGAAAGGGAGGTTTCCTATTGTATACCACTGATCTTAAAAAAACAGAAGAAATTGATATTACGCCCGACAAGATGAAGGAGAAGGGACGGGTTACCGTCCGCTGGCTGCTGGGGGAACCGGAAGGAGCGCCGAATTTCGAGATGCGTTATTTTTCACTTACGGGAGATGTGGCTACCGACTGGCACAGCCATGACTGGGAACATGAGGTTTTCATTGTGGCAGGAAAGGGAAAATGCCGCAGCGAAGATGGAGAAAGAGACCTCAAACCGGGCGATGCCGTCTTTGTCGCCTCCGGGGAGCAGCATCATTTTATATGCGGTGGAGAAAAGCTCGATTTCATCTGTGTGGTCCCCCGGGGAACCCGGAACATTTAAATAAGTCTGGAAGTATTTTAAAAGATGTAGTATTTTAGTAGTGATGGAAGTAATAAATGCTATAAAAATGCAATATTAATCAAACTAAACTACCAAATCTTGAACAGTAAGGTTCATCATAGCATTGGTACCATTGACTGATTTAATTCAGGAAGCCGACAGGGGTGGTTATGCCCTCGGCCCGGCCCGTGAAGCGGCGGTCGATATCATCCGTGAAAAGATTCGTCTCTTCGGTTCTTCGGGTCAAGCCTAATAACCGAAATAAGTTAACGAAATCAAGCTTGTCCACTTAAGATTAACTTATTTGTAAAAGAAAGCGGATTAATTGTGAATTTTTTTCTGAAGTAAGAAGGAATTTTGCTTTTCATGGCGAATGAAAAGCGCATAATTTAATATGGCAGATGATCCTGATGGGAGAGTCCGAATAGTGGACGCCGAAGGAGCAACTTTTCGCCCGGCAGGCGAAGGGGAAACTCTCAGGCTTCAGTACCATCGGGGGATGAAACTCTGGAGAGAACCCGCTGCTGCGGGGCACCGACGGGGAAAGGCCTCCTAATTATTTAGAGGGCAATCTCTCAGGTAGCAGGGACAGAGCTAAGCCTTTTGGCTTGCTCTGTTCTTTTTGTTTTATGAGAGAAAAATTGAAAGGAGGATGATACAACTGATGAGTGAAGCGAAGAAGACCCCGTTTTATGAAAAACATGTTGCCCTGGAAGGGAAAATTGTTGACTACAGTGGCTGGCTTCTGCCGGTGCAGTTCCCGCAGGGGCTGGTGGAGGAAGTCCATGCTACCCGTCGGAAAGCAACGCTTTTTGATGTCTCACACATGGGGGAGGTTAGCGTCGAGGGGAAAGATGCGGAAGCTTTCCTGCAGAAGGTTGTTACCAACGACATATCCGGTTTAAAAGATGGAGCAATTATTTACAGCCCTGTTTGTTATCCCGATGGGGGCGTGGTGGACGACATCCTGATTTACCGCATTAACAAAAACAACTTTTTCCTGGTAGTCAATGCAGCCAACACGGATAAGGATTATGACTGGTTCCTGGAAAATCTCTCCGGCGATGTCGAGCTGCAGAACCTGTCACCCCATTTTGCCCAGCTGGCCCTGCAGGGGCCGGAAAGTGTGGCCATCCTGCAGCAGATTACCGCTGAGCCGCTGGCGGAGATGAAATACTACCACTTCAAGAAAGATGTTGCTGTGGCCGGGGTGAAGTGCATTGTTTCGCGAACCGGGTACACTGGAGAAGACGGTTTTGAAGTTTACTGTTCCAATGATGAAGCCCCTTCTCTCTGGGATGCCATCTGGGAAGCAGGCCAAAAGCATGATCTGAGCCCGGCCGGCCTGGGCGCCAGGGATGTGCTGCGGTTGGAAGCGGCAATGCCTCTTTACGGCCATGAACTGGAAAGGGAAATCACCCCCCTGCAAGCCCGTCTGGATCGCTTTGTAGCCCTGGAGAAGCCCGTTTCTTTCAACGGGCAGGAAGCGCTGCGCAGGCAGAAGCAGGAGGGGATGAAAAGGTTGCTTTTTGGTCTGGAAATGCTTGAGCGTGGAGTGCCGCGTGAAGGTTACCCTGTTACAGCGGGGGAAGAGGAAATTGGCTGGGTCAGCAGTGGTTCATATTCACCGACCCTGGATAAATTTATTGCCATGGCTTTCCTCGATCCTGAAGTGGTGAAGGCGAACGAAGAACTGAAGGTTGTAATCCGCAGCCGTTCATACCGGGCGCGGACAACAAAATTGCCTTTTTACAGGAGGGAAAAATGATGGATTACAAGATTGTTGACGGCGTAAGGTACACCCAGAAGCATGAGTGGGTACGCCCGGAGGGCGAAACAGCAAAAGTGGGTCTTTCGGATTATGCCCAGGATAAACTGGGGGAAATTGTCTTTGTGGAGCTCCCCGAAGTGGGTGTGGAAGTGGAAGCGGGCAAGAGTTCGGCCGTAATCGAATCGGTTAAGGCGGTGGCCGATCTTTATGCGCCCATTGATGGAAAAGTAGTTGAAGTAAATGAAGAGTTGCTCGATCAGCCCGAGCTGATCAATTCGGATCCCTACGGTGAAGGCTGGGTCTACAAGGTTGAAATCAGGGACGGAAACCAGCTGGAGATACTGATGGACAAGAAGGCTTATGAAGTCTTTGTCGCAGAGGAGGAGGAGGAGTAGTCTATGGGTGGTAAACATTACTTGCCCCTGACCGATGAAGACAGGAAGGAGATGCTCGCTGCAATCGGAGCCCGATCAATGGAGGATCTCTTCAGTGATATACCTTCTGAAATGAGAGTAAAAGGAAAGCTAGCCTTATCTCCGGCTCTGTCGGAATCGGAGGCACTGAAACATTTAAGTGAACTTGCGGCCAAGAACAGGCATACCGACAGCTGTGTTTCATTCATGGGGGCGGGCATCTATGATCATTTCATTCCTTCCGTGGTCAAACATGTAATTGGACGAAGTGAATTTTGCACTTCCTACACTCCCTACCAGCCGGAAGTGAGCCAGGGCATCCTGCAGGCAATTTTTGAATACCAAACTATGATCTGCCAGTTAACCGGTATGGACGTGGCTAATGCTTCCATGTATGACGGGGGAACTGCTGTTACCGAGGGAGCGATCATGGGCTGCGGAGCAACCAGGCGTTCCAAAGTACTGGTTTCACGTTCAGTTAGTCCCTTCTACCGGGCAATCATGGCCAACTATTATGATAGCCGCGGTCTGGCCCTGGAGGAAATTCCCCTGAAAGACGGCTGTACGGATCTGGAAGAACTCGCCGAAATGGTAGATGGCGAAACCGCTTCGGTTGTAGTGCAGCAGCCCAACTTTTTCGGCCTTATTGAAGAAACCGAAGGTTTGGCCGATTTGATTCACGACCAGAAAGCGGTCCTGGTTGTCTGTGCCGATCCCATTTCTCTGCCTCTCTTGCAGCCTCCTTCTGAATACGGGGCTGATATTGTTGTTGGTGAAGGGCAGTGCCTCGGGGTGCCTTCGTCCTTCGGCGGACCTGCACTGGGCATTATCGCCGCCCGCCAGAAATTTGTCCGCCAGATGCCGGGCCGGATTGCCGGTGAAACGGTGGACAGCGAAGGAAACAGGGGCTATGTCCTGACCCTTCAAACCAGGGAACAGCACATCAGGCGGGAAAAAGCCGCTTCCAACATCTGTTCCAATCAAGCCCTGGTTGCCCTGGCAGCTTCTGTATACATGGCCACCCTCGGCCGGCAGGGAATGCGCGAAGTGGCCGAGCAATGCATCCAGAAAGCGGCTTACGCCAGGGAAAAAATCTCTGCCCTGAAGGGTTACGAAGAGGTTTTCCCGGGTCGCTGTTTCAAAGAATTCGCTGTAAAAGTGCCCGGAAAACCGGCCAATTTAAATTGCGCCCTGCTCGAGAAAAACATCCTTGGGGGAGTGGATCTGGAACCTTTCTACCCGGAATTGAAACAGACCATGCTTTTTACCGTGACTGAAAAACGAACCGCCGAAGAGATTAATACTCTGGTTCGTGAATTGGAGGGATGGAAATGAGAAAGCCGAAAGCACTGTTATTTGAAATGAGCCGGTCGGGCCGCCTGGGTTATTCTCTGCCCGATTGTGATGTCCCCGAGAAGCCGCTGGCCGAGCTTATCCCTGAAAAACACCAGCGCAGTGAACCTCTTGATCTGCCTGAACTTTCGGAAGGGGAGATTATCCGCCATTTCACGGAGCTCTCGACCCGCAATTTCGGTGTCGATACAGGGTTTTACCCTCTCGGATCCTGCACCATGAAATACAATCCGAAAGTGAACGAGGAAACTGCTGCTCTGTCCGGATTTTCTTTGCTCCATCCCTGCCAGCCGGAGGAGACTGTCCAGGGCGCTCTTGAACTGCTTTACAAGATGGAGCAGGAGCTGAAGGAACTGACCGGTATGGATCGATTTACTCTGCAGCCGGCCGCCGGCGCGCACGGCGAGCTGACCGGTTTGATGGTCATCCAGGCCTATCACCACCATCGTGGCGACAGCAAACGCAACCGGGTGCTTATCCCCCTGTCGGCGCACGGCACAAACCCGGCCACGGTCAGCATGGCCGGCTACGAGGTGGTGCAGGTGCCATGTGACGAACGCGGCCTGGTAGACCTTGAAGCTTTAAAAGAGGCGGTGGATGAAAATACCTCTGCTCTGATGCTGACCAACCCGAGCACACTGGGCCTGTTTGAAGAAGATATTGTGGCCATTGCCAGAACGGTTCATGAAGCGGGTGGGCTCCTCTATTATGACGGGGCGAACATGAATGCGATTATGGGTTACATCCGTCCCGGTGATATGGGGTTTGATGTCGTTCATCTCAACCTCCATAAAACTATGTCCACACCACACGGCGGTGGCGGACCGGGCAGCGGCCCGGTGGGAGTTAAAGAAAGGTTGATTCCTTTCCTGCCTGTCCCGCTGGTTGATAACAAAAATGATCAGTTCTTTTTTAATTACGATTTACCTGAAAGTATCGGCAAAATGCATTCCTTTTATGGAAACTTCGGGGTAGTCGTAAAAGCCTATACCTATCTGCGGATGATGGGCGCGGAAGGCCTGAAGCAGGCTTCGGGGGATGCTGTATTAAATGCAAATTACCTGATGAACCTGCTGAAGAAAAACTACTGGCTGCCCTATGACCGAATTTGCAAGCACGAATTTGTCCTCTCGGCCAAACCGGAGAAAAAGAAAGGTGCAGGCGCCGGAGATATTGCCAAGGCGCTTTTGGACCGCGGTTTTCATCCGCCGACGGTCTATTTCCCGCTGATAGTGGAAGATGCGTTAATGATCGAACCAACTGAAACGGAAACGAAGGAAACCCTTGATGCTTTCGCCGAAGTGATGACGGAAATTGCAAAGGATATTGATGAGGATGCTGAAAAGGTAGCCCACGGGCCCTACAACACGGTAGTCGGGCGGCTCGATGAGGTACAGGCGGCTCGCAATCCTGTTCTGCGCTGGGAAAAGAAATAGGCTAAGTATACAGTTGAAAGGGGAGGTCGGAAGGAAAGTGTTTTCGTGCTTCCCCTCTTTAATCGGAGATGGGATGTCAGATTTCGGAAGTCAGAAAGCGGATGTTGGATGTTTGAAATTGGAAGCAGAAGATCGGTGTTAAGGTATATTAAATTTGAAGTTTGTTTTAACCAGAAGCAAATAATGAATCTTTTTTAAGCAGGCAGATTTTAATTCTAAAAAAGCAGGGTTTAATTTGCAGGATTAACGGGGCCGGGCTGGAAATAAGGTTTAACATCTCAGTCCTTAATGGGATGCCTGTGATATTATTTAGCGGAGGTATAGAAAATTGGCCGGTAACCCTGAATTGGAACGTTTGCTTGAAAGGGCCTGGGAAGTGCGAAGAACCTTTTTCCCGGACAGTATTGAGTTTTCAGCTCCCAACCGGACCCTTTCGGTTTCCGTTACAGGGGGACACTGTGACCTCAACTGTGCCCACTGTGCCGGCGTATATCTGCAGCACATGGTTCCGCTGGAAAAAGTTCTGCCGGGCAAAAAAGGCCGGGAGAAAAGTTACCTGGTTTCCGGCGGATGCACCAGGGAAGGGCGAGTTCCCCTGCTGGAGAGATGGGCTGAACTTAAAGAACTGGCCGGCCGGGGGAGGCTCAATATGCATACCGGACTCGTTTCCGATACGGAAGCCGCCAGGCTGTCTGAAATATCTTCGGTGATCTCCTTTGATTTTGTTGGTGATAATGAAACGATTGCCTCCGTTTATGGACTGCCGGCCACTGTGGAAGATTATCTTGCTTCTTACCGCAGCCTGCAGAAATATTCCCGGGTAGTGCCCCATCTCTGTATCGGCCTCAGCTGCGGAGTGATAAAAGGAGAATACAAAGCGCTCGAAATGTTACGGCAGGAAGCGGTGGAAGCGATCAGTATGCTTGTTTTCCGTCCTACTGCCGGAACCCCATTTGCCAACTGTGATCCGCCGCCATCTGACGAAGTAGGCCGTTTTTTGGCTACTGCCCGACTGATGTTCCCGAGCACGCCGCTCTATCTGGGATGTATGCGCCCCGGCGGCCGCTACCGGGAAGACCTTGACTGTCTGGCTATCAGGGCAGGGTTTAACAAGATTGTCCTGCCCACTCCGGGAGCCCGCCAGCTGGCTTACGATTTTGGCCTGTCGATAACCTTATCCGAGGAGTGTTGTTCACTGTGATCCGTGTTTCAGCAGGCACCGCTGCCTGTTTTGGTCTTTCAAACAACCGTATGGATGCCTATCCAACTACTGCTTACTTGCTGTCCGGCAATCGCTGCCTGATGAACTGTGCCTTCTGTCCCCAGGGCAGTGGGGACGGGGAAAGCTTTAAGAAGTTGGGACGGATCACCTGGCCCGCTTATCCATGGTCTGCGGTGGAGGAAGTTCTTCCAGCGGCTGAACAGAAAGGGATAAAACGGATCTGCCTCCAGTCAGTCAGGCACAGGGAAGGGATTAAACCTTTGCTCGAATTGATCGGTAGATTGAAGGGCTTATCGACTCTTCCCCTCTCCCTGTCGGCCTGGATAAGCAGGGAGGAAGAGGGAAGTGCGCTCTTTGACGCCGGTGTGGACAGGATTAGCATTTCGATTGATGTGGTTAATGAAGAAGCTCATCGGGAGATTAAAGGGGGATCACTGCAAAACCGGCTCAACCTGCTGCTGCGGTGCGCTGAGAAGAATCCCGGCCGGATGAGCACCCACCTGATCTGTGGCCTTGGTGAAAGTGAACATGAGATGCTGGCCCTGATTGATAAGCTGCTGCAGGCCGGAATAACCGTTGCTCTCTTTGCTTTTACGCCGTTGAAAGGAACCCCCATGGAAAATCAGACCCCGCCTGAGAAAACTTCTTACCGTCGCATTCAGACCGGCCATTACCTCCTGCAGGAAAACCTGTCCAGCTTCACTTCTTTTAAGTTTTCCGACGGACGCCTGGTTTCTTTCGGTGATCTGGATGAAGAATTGACTTCCCTGCTCGGCGATGGGGATGCTTTTCGAACGAGCGGCTGTCCCGGCTGCAACCGACCTTATTACAATGAACGCCCCGGGCAGACACTCTATAACTATCACCGTCCCCTGAAGAAAGAAGAAAAAGAAAAAGCGCTCCGGGATTTAAGGGCTTCACTTTCCCTGGAGAGAATATAAGGAGGAAAAAGTCTTGCTACACCAGTGGCGTCTTATCATGGATCCTCCGATGCGCGGAGAAAAAAATATGGAAAAAGACCTGGCCATCATGGAAGAAGTTGCTGCCGGGGAAAGCCTTCCCACCCTGCGTATTTACCGGTGGTCGCCTCCCGCCGTTTCCCTCGGCTATTTCCAGGATGAAAATGAAGTAGTTGACCTGACTGCCTGTGCGGAAGCTGGTATCGATGTGGTACGCCGCTCCACCGGCGGGCGGGCTGTCCTCCACGATCGGGAACTTACTTACAGCATAATTGTTCCTGAAGCAAACCCCTTTATCAACAACGGTGGGGTAATGGATTCTTATCGTGCCATAAGCCGCGGCCTGATAACCGCTTTTAACCTGCTGGGGATACCTGCTTATCTAACTCCGGAAAAAGAAAAGCGGTCGGTATTGGCCCCCGGGTCCTGTTTCGATACCCCATCAGCCTATGAAATACAGGTTGACGGGAAAAAGGTAGTGGGTAGCGCCCAGCTTCGCCGGAAAGGGATTGTTCTGCAGCACGGCTCGATTCTCTTTGCCCTGCCTCTCGATCTATACCAACGGGTCCTGAAAAAGGATCCCCACCGTTTGGGTGATAAAAGGAAACGGGTTGAACTGGGTGAAAAAGCGGCCGGCCTGCTTGATCTCGGCTGCAATGTTAACTATGAAAAGATGACCAGGGCCCTGGTCAAGGCTTTTTCCATGGTCATCCCTGCTGTATTTACCAGCATACGCATATTCAAGGAAGAAAAGGGGGAATCAATAGATGGGTGAGAAGTACCGGGTTGTAATTATCGGCAGTGGTCCTGGCGGCTATCTGGCTGCTCTGAGGGCGGGATCGCTTGGCTTGAAAACAGCGATAGTTGAAAAAGAAGATCTTGGCGGCGTTTGTTTAAACCGTGGCTGTATTCCCACCAAAGTGCTTACCCACGGGGCCGCCTTCTACAGGCGTCTCCAGCGGGCTGATGAATTTGGCTTCAAGTTTAACAACATAGAATTTTCCTATACCCGACTGCAGGAAAAGAAAAAGGCGGTGGTCGATGAGCTGGTTGGCCACGTTGCCGAGCTACTGAAAAGGAGCAAGGTCGATTTCTTTGACGGGGTTGGTAAAGTCTTGAATCCCCACCGGGTGGTTGTGGGTTTGAATGAGGGTGGAGAAGTTGATCTGGAAACGGAAAACGTTATCCTGGCTACGGGCAGCGAAGAAATTTATCCGCCCACTCCCGGCCTGGATCTGCCGGGGGTAATTACTTCCCGCGAAGCGCTGGTTCTTGAAGAGCTACCGGAAACGATGGCTGTCATAGGAGGCGGAGTGATTGCCCTGGAAATGGCTTCTATATTTTTGGGGCTTGGTACAAAAGTGACCATTGTTCATCGCAGTGAAAGATTATTGCGGCGCATGGACCTGGAAATGGTCCGCCGCCTTTCCACTTATATACGCCGGGCCGGCTTGGAAATTAAGATGAATACTCCGGTACAGAAAATAGAAACAATCGACGGAGGTCTCAGATTGACCGCAACTGGCCGCAGGGGCGAAGAAATAATTGAAACGGAAAAAGTCCTCCTTTCCGTAGGCCGGAAACCGACTTTTGGTGATCAAGATCTCGACGCCCTCGGTGTTGAATACGATAATTCAGGGATAAAAGTGAATAGTAAGATGGAGACCACGGTTCCCCATATTTATGCCATCGGTGATGTCGCCGCTCCAAGTTATTACCTTGCTCATGTTGCTTACCGCCAGGGGGTAGTGGCCGCTGAAAATATTGCCGGCACGGAAGCTCATTTTGATGGCTCCGTTGTCCCTGCCTGCCTCTTTACCGATCCCGAGCTGGCCTGTGTTGGTTTAAGTGAAGAAGAGGCCAAGGAAAAGGGATTTGAAGATATAAAAATCGGCAAATTTCCCTTTTCGGCCAGTGGTAAGGCAGCCACCCAGGCTGAAACTGAAGGGGCGGTAAAAATAATTGCCGCCGGCGGAGAGCAGAAAGTCATAGGGTTCCATATACTGGGGCCCCATGCTTCCGACCTGATCCAGGAGGGTTCTCTGGCAGTAGCCAGGGGGATTGGCGCCGCAGAACTGGCCGAACTAATTCATCCCCACCCGACCCTCTCCGAAGCAGTCTGGGAAGCGGCCATGGCCGTGAATAAAACCGCTCTTCATGTGGGGCGGTTATGAAAAAAGTAGGTCTTATCGTCAACCCTATTGCCGGCATGGGAGGAAAAGTTGGCCTGAAGGGAACCGATGGTCCGCAGATCGTTGAAAAGGCGCTATCCCTGGGAGCGATACCGGAAGCTAACGAGAAGGCGGTCCTGGCCCTGGAGGAGCTATCGGAGAAACGGGAGAATATTTTGCTGGTTACCTGTCCGGGAAGGATGGGTAAAGAAGCAGGGAAGCGCTGCGGTTTTAATATGGAACTGATCGAAACTATTATGGAGCCGACCAGCGCTGCCGATACAGAAAAGGCAGCCGGGGAGATGGTCATCCGCGGTGTTGATCTGCTCCTCTTTGCTGGTGGAGACGGAACGGCGCGCAATATTTGCTCGGCCCTTGGCGAAAAGTCGGAACTGCCGGTGATCGGGGTTCCGGCAGGGGTAAAAATCCATTCGGCGGTTTATGCCACTAACCCTCGAAGTGCCGGCAGGTTGGCCAGAAGGTTCCTGACGGAACCGGGATACCCCCTGCGCCGGGCGGAGGTCATGGATATCGATGAAGAAGCTTTCCGCCGCGGTTTTCTTTCTGCCCGTCTTTATGGTTATCTGACTGTTCCGGAGTCAGAGGGATTAATGCAAAATCTCAAGGTAGGAAAAGCACAAACCGAGAAAGCGGTCCTGGTAGGAATCGCTGAATATGTGATTGAAAAAATGGAACGGGATGTCCTCTATATTGTCGGACCGGGGACTACTGCCGCTGCCATAATGGATAGGCTGAACCTGCCCAATACACTGCTCGGGGTGGACGTTATTTGCAATAGAGAACTACTGGCAGCCGATGCCAATGAACAGCGGATTCTCGATCTGATTGAAGGGAAAAAAGCAAAAATTATTGTCACTGTGATTGGCGGACAGGGCTATCTCTTCGGGCGGGGCAACCAGCAGATCAGCGCAGCGATCATTGAAAAAGTTGGCAAAAAAAATATAATCGTTGTAGCGGTTAAGGATAAAATAATAACTCTCGAGCAGGGGCATCTCCTTGTCGATACGGGAAATGATCGGGTTAATGCAATGCTGCAGGGATATATCAAAATTATTACTAATTACCGTGAAGAGCTGGTTTATCGACTCTCTTCTTAAAAAATAAATATATTATTCCAAATAATTAAACTTCGCAAGGTATAGTAAAAATTTAGTACGTACTTATAAATAGTATGTTATTATAAGTCTATAATGTAATCTGTAATAAATATCGAACAAGGAGATGTAACCTGTGCAGCTACTGGAAGGAGAAAGGGAACTGATCCTTTCCACCGTGGAAGAAGTCCTGCAGAACAGCTCCCGGAATCGTGAAGATTTAATTCCATCTTTGCAAAGAGTTCAATCAAAGCTTGGTTATCTCCCTGCCCTGGCGATGGAGAAATTGGCCGAAGGATTGGATATCCCTGCCGTTGATATTTATGGTATAGCTACATTTTATAACCAGTTTCGCCTCAACCCGCCGGGTAAGTACCAGGTCAAGGTGTGCATGGGGACCGCCTGTTACATGAAAGGCGGTGAGATTACCCTTGAATCATTTGAGAGACGGATGGAGATTGAAGAAGGGGAAACCAGTCCGGACCGCCTCTACAGCCTGGAGCGGGTTGCCTGCGTTGGCTGTTGCACCCTGGCTCCGGTGGTGGTTGTTAATGATGATCACATTGAGGGTTATGTTACCCCGACCAGGGTTGACGGGATAATGCTTGAATTTGAGGAAGCGGACCAGAAGGAAGAAGAGACAGAAAAAGAAACAGAAGAAGAAACGAAAAAAACGGCAGCTGAAGGGGGCAAAAATAAGTGAGTGCAGACAGCCCCATGGATAACTATGAAAAGCTGTTCGAAGTGGCAAAGCAAAATGAAGAAGCCCGCCGGGAGAAACCCCGGATTTTGCTTGGCACGGCTTCCTGTGGTGTGGCGGCGGGTGCCCTCCAGGTTAAAGAATTTTTCCTCAAGGAGATTGAATCTCACGGCCTCGATGCTGAAGTTGTGGAAGTTGGCTGTATTGGACACTGTTATGCCGAGCCGTTGGCGATAATCGCCAAACCAGGTTTCCCGGCCATAACCTATGGGAATCTTGATGAAGGACTGGTCCATTTGCTGGTTGAAGATTTTCTTGCCGGTGAAGATCCCTGTTATGAATACGCCCTGGCTGCAGTAGATCGTAACGATGTCTTTCCCACTTTTGAAGATTTCCCCCGTGGTATTTACGAAAATAAACTGATCCTGGAGCAGTGCGGTTATATTGATCCGGAAAGTATTGACAGCTATATTGAAAAAGACGGTTACCGGGCTCTGGCCAAAGCTTTAAGTGACGAACCTGCCAGGACCCTGGATGAAGTAAAAGCGTCCAACCTGCGAGGGCGAGGGGGCGCCGGTTTCCCCACCGGGCGGAAATGGGAGACGAGCCTTAAAGCCGGAGGGGATGAAAAATATGTGATTTGCAATGCGGACGAAGGTGACCCCGGAGCTTTCATGGATCGAAGTATTCTGGAATCGGATCCCCACCAGGTCATAGAAGGAATGGTTCTTTGCGCCTATGCTATTGGAGCAACAGAAGGTTATCTCTATATCAGAGCCGAATACCCGCGGGCGGTCAAACGAGTTCGTGAAGCACTGGAGCAGGCCCGGGAAAAAGGGGTGCTTGGTTCTTCCATCCTCGGAACGGAATTTAACTTCGATCTTCAGGTTTTCCAGGGTGCCGGAGCTTTTGTCTGCGGTGAAGAAACGGCTCTTCTTTCTTCCATCGAAGGCCGCCGCGGTGTGCCGCGGTACCGCCCGCCTTTTCCGGCCGTGGAGGGCCTGTGGGGTAAACCTACTGTCATTAACAATGTAAAAACTTTTTCATATGTTCCACATATAATAAACCGCGGAGCAGACTGGTTTAAGAGCATCGGAACCCCGGAAAGCCCGGGTACAGCCGTTTTTTCGCTGGTGGGTAAAGTTGTCAATACCGGGCTGGTTGAAGTGCCCATGGGAACAACCCTGCGGGAATTAATTTTTGAAGTGGGTGGCGGTCTTCCCGACGGTAAGGAATTTAAAGCAGTCCAGATCGGGGGCCCTTCCGGTGGATGCCTGCCGGAATCGGCTCTTGATGTGCCCATTGATTTTGATTCCCTTCATGAGGCCGGGGCGATCATGGGATCGGGCGGCCTGGTGGTGATGGATGAAGATGACTGTATGGTTTCGGTAGCCCACTATTTCCTCGAATTTACTCAGCAGGAATCTTGCGGTAAATGCACTTTCTGCCGCCTCGGAACGAAACACATGCTTGACATCCTGACAGATATAACCAGGGGGCACGGTGATGAAGAGAGGCTTACTCTGCTGGAAGAACTGGCTGAGGATGTCCGCGACGGGTCTCTCTGCAATCTGGGACGCACTGCGCCAAATCCGGTTTTAACCACCCTGAAATATTTTAGGGATGAATATAAAGCGCACATTGAGGAGGGACGCTGCCCGGCCCGGGCCTGTCGTGATCTGGTTTTATTTTACATAGAACCTTCCAGGTGCAGCAAGCTTTGCAACGTTTGTGTTGGCAGCTGTCCCACGGAAGCGATTTATACCAGGGACGACGGTTTAAAGGCGATAGACCAGGAGAAATGTGTTAAATGCGACAACTGTCGCAAAGCCTGTCCTCCAGAATATAATGCAGTAATTAAACTGTCTCCTCCCGTCCTGCCGCCTGAAAAGGAGAAGAAGAGAACATGAACGACTATGTCAACATAACCATAGATGACCGGAAGATCAAGGCCAGGGCCGGTGAGAAGTTGCTCTGGGTTGCCCTGGATAATGACATTTACATTCCCCATCTCTGCGCGGTCAGGGAGAAAGAACGGTCTAATGCCAGCTGCCGGCTTTGTTTTGTGGAAATAGAAGGAATGGCTCGTCCAGTCACTTCCTGTACCCAGGTGGTGAGAGAGGAAATGGTCGTCAGAACCAGGAGTACCAGGATCGATAGACTGGTAAAAACAGCTTTTGAGTTGCTCCTATCCGATCATAATCTTAGCTGCCGGGAGTGCCCTGCCAATGGCAATTGCGAGCTGCAGAAAATTGCCAAGGAACGGGGCCTCAAACTGAGACAAAAGCGTTTTAAAGCAATCGAGAGAGATCATACTGTTGATGACAGCCCCGATGAATTTGCTTTTGACCCCAGCCGCTGTGTGCTATGTGGTCGCTGTATCTGGGCCGACAGGGAAGAAGCGGGCGTAGGAGCGATCGGTTTTGCCAATCGCGGGATCAACAGTGTCATAACCACTTTCGAAGGTGTCTCCCTGGCCGAATCGATCTGCACCCAGTGCAAGCTCTGTGTTGAAGCCTGCCCGGTAGGTGCTTTTTATTATAAAAAGGACAAAAAAGCCTGATAAAGAGGTCGCTCGGGCCGTTATTTTTACAATTCCCACCAATTATGATATAATGATATTAGTCTTCTACGTGTGTAGAAGATTAATAATTTACCGGAGTTGATATTGATGTCAGGCTTAATTGCCGTGTTTGGTGAGAGTGAGAGTAGTGAAGATCTGGATCCGCTTATAGAAAAGGTGAAATTCAGAGGAAAACGGTGTGACTGTGAAATTGACGAAGAAAATTGCTCCATGACTTTTCTGAGCGGTAATCAGAAAGAGGAAGATAACGGGTTGCCGTTGGCTGTCGACGGTTACTTGATGTTTCCTGGAGAAGAAGGAAAAACTATCCAGGGCACAGAAGGCCTGGAGCATTTCTGTAAAATAATGAAAAAAGAAGGGCTTTCCTGTTTCGATAATATCGAAGGAGAATTTGCTCTTGCTTTTTCCGATGGTAATAGAAGTTGCCTGGTGGCGAGAGATCCCCTGGGAATAAAACCCCTTTATTATGCCCGAAAAGACGATACGCTCTATATTGCCTCGGAAATAAAAGCTCTTATTGATCTGGACAGTAAAATCAAAGAGGTGCCTCCCGGCTGTTATTATGACAGGAAGAAAGGCTGGGTGAAGTACTATCACCTGCCTCCTCTTGAAGGGAAGAACAGATTATCCCTCGCGGAAGCCGAAGAAAAAATGCGTCATCTGCTGGCCCTTGCTGTTGAAGAGAGAATTAGCGGGGTTGAAGGTCTTGGCGTTTATCTGAGCGGTGGGTTGGACAGTTCGGTAGTTGCCGCTTTGGCGGCTGAAATATCTGAAGAGCCAATTTCCACTTACACAGTGGGAGTTCAGGGAAGCCGCGACATTGAATATGCGGCCATGGTTGCCGACCGGATCGGTTCGGATCAGCATTTCTATACTTACGGGCTTGATGAAATGCTGGAAGTACTTCCGGATGTGATTTATCATCTGGAATCTTTTGACTCTGCCTATGTGCGGTCGTCAATTCCCAATTATATTGCTGCCCGTGAGGCTGCTGCCGACGGGCGTCGGGTTATGCTGACAGGTGAAGGTTCGGATGAAATGTTTGCCGGATACAGCTATCTGAAATCTCTTGATTCTGAAGAAGAGATTACCTCTGAAATTGAAGGCTTTTTCCGGGAATTGAGCCGGACCGGCCTGCAGAGAGTGGATCGCATGAATGCCGCGCACGGGCTGGAATGCAGGATTCCTTTCCTGAAGTTAGCTTTGTTGGAACTGGTACGGGAGTTCCCTCTCGATTGGAAGCTGCACGAAGAAAAAGAGGAACCGGTTGATAAGTGGATTCTCCGCCGGGCTTTTGAAAAAGAAATCGGGACAAAAGTAGCCTGGCGTGAAAAGCAGCAATTTGATCAGGGATCGGGCTCGGCCGGGATGCTGGAAGCTGTTGCCGAAGAAGAGATCAGCGACAGCGAGTACGCCGCCGAGGCTGAAGCGGCCCCGGTTCCGGTACGAAATAAGGAAGAACTTTATTATTTCCGGATTTTCAGGCAGTTTTACCCGGAATCAGTTCTGCCGCTGGTTGGACGATGGAAAAGAACCGGCTAATAGGGAATATTTGAAAATGCTCCCGGGTGTTCTGCCGAAATAAAACCTGTTGCTGTAAAATGGAGCGGTGAATTGATCATCAGTGGATATTAAAAATTGTATAAAGGACGGATCAATTTTGCGTTACAAAGCGGTAATTTTTGATCTTGACGGAACTCTCCTTGATACCCTTGAAGACCTGGCCCTCTCGGTTAACGCTGTTTTGAGACGTTTTGGTTTTCCGGAACATGATGTTGAAGCTTATCGATATTTTGCCGGAGACGGTATAGAAATGCTGGTCAGAAGAGCCTTCCCCCAGGAAGAAGGGGAAAAAAGCAATTTTGCCGATCTGGTAAAGATAGTCAATGAAGAATATGCCCGGCGCTGGCCTGAACATACGAAACCGTACCCGGGCATTCCTGCCCTGCTTGATTTTTTGGAAGAACAGCAAATTCCTATGGCTATATTTTCCAATAAACCACATAGATTTGTCAGGCAAACGGTGGAAACCCTTCTCCCTGATTATAAATTTTTTACCGTACAGGGGCTTGAAGAGGGCATACCGCGAAAACCTGACCCCACCGGTGCTCTACAGATTGTCGAACAAATGCATCTAAAGCCGGAAGAAATCGTTTATGTGGGAGACACCAATACGGATATGCGGACAGCGGCTGCCGGTGGTTTTTATGCAGCAGGAGTTCTCTGGGGTTTCAGGTCGGCCGATGAGTTGCAGAAAGAAGGAGCTCAATTGCTGGTCAGAGAGCCTCTCCAGTTGAGAGATCTTTTCTGAGATAATGACCCGGCTGGTATTTAACCGGCCGGGTTTTTGAAGGCCTGAAGCGAAAGTGAAACTAAATATCCGGAGGCGAAAATGACGCGTAGCGCCGCTTACCTGGTTGATTTTGATGGGACGGTTACAACCAAAGATCTTTCTTCAGCCCTGGCTGTTTTTTTCGGCGGTGATAGGTGCTTGGAAGTGGAAGCCCTGTACCGTAAAAGGAAAATATGCATTCGGGAATGGTTGATCAATATAGCCCGCCTTTTGCCTCCAGATCCGGATTTGCTGCTTTCCAAAACACTGGAGTGGGCGGTAATCCGCCCGGGTTTTGAACAGTTTATTGCTTATGCCCGGGAGCAGGGAAGCCCGGTGGTTATAGCCAGTGATGGCTTCGGTTTTTATATTGAACCGATTCTTGAAAAATTTGGCTTTTTGGACTGTATTGACTGGATCTATGCCAACAGGACGGTGGTTGGAGCCGGTGGCCTGCTGGCAGTCCAAACTCCCCATGCCCACCCGGTTTGCCCGGTCTGCGGAAATTGCAAGGCTATTCATGTGTTAAAGCTGAAGGAAGCTGGCTACCCGGTGATCTATGTTGGAGATGGAAGCAACGATCGCTTTGGAGCTTTCTGGAGTGATCATATCTGTGCCCGCGACAGGCTGGCAAATGTTTGTCGTGAACATGATATTAAATTCTCGCCATGGGTTGATTTTTACGATATTATTAAAGTAGACAAACCGGCAATCACTGATCGTGCCGATCGGTCACTTTGTTGTCCCATGGGTAGCGGGATTAAAAAGTAAAAGCGGGGAGTCCCTGATGAATTACCGGAAACAGATCGAGACCCTGGCAAGGCTGCTCAGAAAAAGCGAGCGCTGTTATGTGCTGACCGGAGCGGGTATTAGCACCGACAGCGGTATTCCCGATTTCCGTTCTCCAGGGACAGGACTGTGGGAAAAAGTAGATCCAATTGCCGTATCGTCACTGGACGTCCTGCAGAGCAATCCCAGGTTGTTTTATGAAGCCGGATTCAGCCGTTTTGCCAGGATAGCTCTGGCCGAGCCGAATCTGGGTCATTATGCCCTTGCTGAACTGGAGCGGCTTGGCTTTGTTAAAGGGCTGGTTACTCAAAATATCGACGGGTTGCATGTTAAAGCGGGTTCCCGTAAAGTATGGGAGGTTCACGGCCATCTGCGTTCTGGTTACTGTATGGGCTGCGGGAAAAGGTACTCTTTTGAAGAACTTGTCAACCAGGTGGAATTAAAACGAATTCCTCCTGTTTGTTCCAGCTGTGACAATGTGCTAAGGCCGGATGTTGTCTTATTTGGTGATCCCATGCCCCCATTTTTTTTCGATCTGCAGCAGAAAATTTATGAAGAGTGCGATTTTATGCTGGTGGTTGGCAGCAGCCTTGTTGTTTATCCGGTCGCCGATCTGCCGAGGTTGTCCGGAAAACTGGCCATCATTAACCGCCAGCCCACAGAGTATGATCAACAGGCGGAGGTAGTAATCCGGGAAAATATCAGCATGGTGATGACTGATCTACTACGGAAGATTGAAACTGTGCAGTGAGCACAGGAGGTGGGTGTGATTAGCCTGAAAAAGAAACTGCTCTATGCTGTACTGGTCATCATTGCCGGTGTTGGTTTGTACCTGATTTTTACTTCCGAAGAGTTTAACATTGATTTCTACAGCCTGGTCCTTACTTTGCTGGTAGGAGGGATAGTTGTCTATCTTTACCTGGTATATCGAAGCAGAGAATAAGGATCAGCTTTCTTTTTATACCGGTGATTTTATAATATCATCTGTCCGGGATAGATGTGAACCGAAACAGCATCATTGATACTGAAAAAGAAGGGTTTTGATTGATGATGAAAGTTGCATTCTTTTTGATTCCCAAGAATGAAGTGGTTTATCTAACCCCGAGAACAACTATGCGGCAAGCTCTTGAAAGAATGGAGCGGCACAGTTATACAGCCGTTCCCCTGGTGGATGAACAGGGACGATACGCCGGAACGATAACCGAAGGTGATCTGCTCTGGACCCTGAAGAACAACCCCGATCTCAATTTAAATGGCATGGAAAAAATTCTGCTCAAGGATATTGCTCTGCATGCCAAGAACAAGCCTGCCCGCATCGATTCAAGGATTGTGGAACTTCTTTCTCTTGCCGCCGAGCAAAACTTTGTCCCGGTGGTGGACGATCAGAATGTATTTATCGGTATCATCAGGCGAAAAGAAATTATTGAATACTGTGCGGAACTGATCCGTGAAAGCGAAAGAGATAGAATCAGAAGTTGAGGGAGGTCAAAAGATGGAAGAGCAAAAAATGACCGCAGGTGATCGCACAGTTTATCCGAACGAGACTATGCCGGAGCGGGTACGCCGGGTGAAACCCTTTTTGGCCATGGAAATCCTGGAAAAAGCCAAGCAGATGGAGTCGAAGGGTGTTTCAATTATTCACCTGGAAGTGGGAGAACCGGATGGAGATACCCCATACGCGATTAAGGAGGCAGTTATTGAGGCGATCCGGGATAATGACACGGCCTATACTCACAGTCTGGGAAAACCTGCCCTGCGACGAGAGATCTCTTTATATTATAAAAATACCTACGGAGTAAGTATCGATCCCTCTCAGGTTGTTGTTACTTCCGGTACCTCTCCGGCTATGCTGCTTGCCTTTTCAGCCCTTCTTGAGAGAGGCGACAAAATGATCATGCCCGACCCTTATTACGCCTGTTACCCAAATTTTGTCAATTTCATCGGGGCTGAGCCTTTGCCGGTCAGGGTGTGTGAAGAAGATGGGTTCAAGCTGCTGGCTGATGACGTCAGGAAAAAACTCGATCCACGGGTCAAGGGTGTACTGATCAATTCTCCTGCCAATCCCACCGGAACGGTCCTCGATGAAAATGAACTGCGGGAACTGGCTGATCTTGGTTTGTATATCGTGTCCGATGAAGTTTACCACGGGCTCAATTACAAGGGACGGGATCATTCTATTCTCGAGTTTACAGATCGGGCAGTGGTCCTGAACGGTTTTTCCAAGCGCAATATCATGACCGGCTGGCGCCTCGGCTATCTTATTGCTCCATCTTTCATGGTCCGGGAGATGCAAAAATTGCAGCAGAACATGTTTATCTGTGCCTGCTCTTTTGTCCAGGACGCAGGCATCGCCGCTCTGAGAGAAAGTCCGGAAGTTCTGGCGGAGCGTTTCAGCGATTATGATCAACGGCGTCTTTACCTGTATGAGGCACTGCAGCAGATAGGGATTGCCCCGGCCAAACTGCCTGACGGTGCATTTTACATGCTGGCCAACGTAAAAAAATATACCGACGATTCACTTTCCCTGGCCCAGCGCATCCTGGAAGAAACCGGTGTCGCTGTAACGCCGGGTATAGATTTCGGCCCCGGTGCTGAAGGATATATCCGTATTTCTTATGCTTGTTCGATGGAAAACCTGAAAGAGGGAATAGGCAGGCTGAAAAAGTTTTTTGCCGCTCTTGATAAGTGAGCGGCGGTTTTTTTATATGGAAGGACATCGATGATGCCGCTAAAAAGAGTAGTAATAATTGCCAACGGCGATTTTAACAACCGCGATTTTTATCGCCGCCTTTTGCGCGGGGACGATTACCTGATCTGTGTTAACGGTGGGACAGGACATGCCCTGGCTATGGGCCTTTCTCCGGACCTGGTTATAGGCGATCTTGATTCCCTTGCTCCTGGCGACAGTGAAAGAATTGTCCCCCCGAAACCCCGTCTGATCAAGCATCCACGGGCTAAAAATAAATCCGATTTGGAGCTGGCCGTTGATCAGGCTGTCAATATGAAACCGGCGGAAATTTTGCTCATCGGTATTCTGGGAGGGGAAAGAGCCGACCATGCTTTTGCCAACCTCCTCTTACTTTGTATTCCGCATCGCGCGGGCATACCGGCGCAAATCGTAGACGAACAGCATGAAATAAAAGTAATTGGAGCTGAAGCAATTTTTGAAGGGAATAAGGGCGATTATCTGTCGCTGTTTTCCCTGACAGCCGAAACCGTCGTTATAGAAACAACCGGTTTGAAGTTTCCCCTGAAAGACGAAAGCCTCTTTTTTTCTTCCACCCGCGGCCTGAGCAATGAATTGATCCGATCCCGGGCCAGGGTGAAAATTAAATCCGGCCTTTTGCTGGCGATCAAAGTATCCTGATTCACCGATTAAGATATCTCCTCATGTCGATCCCTGTGTCAAAACTGACTGTTCACTTTGTTCCGGCGGCGGTATTGTCAGCCAGGGCTTCAAGCAACAGTTTTTTGTAGTGGGAAAAGGGCGGGGTAATAGTGACCGATTTGCTCCTGGGGCGCGGTATATCAATGATCTGTTCAAAGGCGTTTTTCCCCGGCCTTTCAGTGATAACGTAAACTCGATCCGAGAGATAGATTGCTTCGTCAATGCTGTGGGTGATAAAGAGCACCGAACGGCGGAAATGGCCCCATATTTTAAGCAGCCATTCCTGCAGGTTTTGCCTGGTCAGGGCGTCAAGAGCAGCAAAGGGTTCATCAAGTAGCAGCAGGTCGCTTTCGATCAGCATTGTCCGCATCAGGGCGCCCCGCTGGCGCATGCCCCCTGAAAGCTGATCGGGATAATATTCACCGAAGCCCTGCAGGCCGAAAACCGGCAGTAGTTCTTCAATCCGGGCTTTGGTTTCCTTTTTATCAAGTTTGGCAGAGATCAGCGGCAGGGCGGCATTCTGGCGCATGGTTTTCCAGGGGAAGAGCAGGTCCTGCTGGGGCATATAGCCTACCAAACGGGAAAGGCCGGTCATGTTGCGTCCGTCGACAAGGATCTTGCCTCTTTCAGGTTTCAAAAGCCCGGCGGCAATCTTCAACAGGGTGCTTTTCCCCGATCCGCTCGGCCCAAGCACGGAAACAAATTCTCCCGTGTCTACTGACAGGGAAACATTGTCGAGTACCGGCAGTATTTTTTCTCCGGTTGAATAAGTGGCCGATATCCCCTCCAGTTTAAGCTTCAGCTGTTTATTCATTTGATAAACTCGTTGGTGAAGCATTTTTCAGCATCCGGCATTTCTTCGATCAAACCATTTTCATAAAGCCAGCGGTTGTAAGCTTCCCAGGTTTCCTTTTTTTGCAGCCCCCATGTTTCGGCATCTGCCTGGTAACGGGTGCTCAACCATTCCTGGCTGGCTTTAACCAGATCTTCATCGAGCTCGGGGGCATGGTTGAGGAGAATTTCGGCCGCTTCAGCCGGGTTTTCAATGGCCAGGCGGTATCCTTTGCTCACCGCTTTCATAAAACGATTGATCAAGGCCGGATTTTCGCTGATCAGTGCTTCGCTGGTTATCATGGCAGGTGTATAGTAATCAAGAGCCGGATCTTCTTCCCCCAGCTCGATGAAATTAATTTCCATCCCTTTCAGTTCGGCTTCGATCCCGGTCCAGCCGTAATAGATCCAGGCAAAATCTGCTTCTCGTTCGATGACGATCAGCGAATCTACTTCTCCGGTAGTAATTATCTCCACTTTTTCAAAATCGGCATCGTAGCGTTTCATCAAAGCCTTGATGGTTGCTTCTTCAACCGGTGAGCCCCAGCCGCCGTAGCTTTTTCCTTCAAAGTCGGTCGGGGTTTCAATGCCCCGTTCTTTAAGGGAGGCGAAACCGGAAGTATTATGTTGAATTACGGCCGCTATAGATACCACCGGCATTCCGCTGAGGCGGGCGTAAGTAACTTCTTCCTGGTAGCTGACCCCGAATTCAGCCTGGTCGGCAGCCACCATCTGGACGACACTGCCGGGGGCTTGCACAACTTCCACCTCCAGGTTTTCTTCTTCAAAATAGCCTTTATCGATAGCGGCAAAAAGGCCGCTGTAGTTGGTATTCGGGGTCCAGTCGAGGAGAATGGTGACCTGGTCCGGCTCCGCCGCTTCATCAACGGTACAGCCTGCTGCCAGGGTAAGTATTATCAAAATGAACGTCAAGTACAGGGTAATAAAAAATAAATTTCTTTTATAACAGCGCATAGAAATCACTCCTTCAGATTTTCTGTTGTCTTTCTCTGCCAGGGCATGGCCAGCCATCTGATTGCTTCAACCAGTTTAAAGAGGGCCAAACTCAGAAAGACTACCACAATGATCGCCGCGAAAAGATGGCTGGTTCGAAAAGAATGCATTGCCCGCAGCATGTATATTCCCAGGCCGGCCCTGGCCGCCAGCCACTCGCCAATGATCGCCCCCATGACGCTGTAGGTGGCGGCGATCTTCAACCCGGTGAAAAAATAAGGCATTGCCGAGGGAAGCTGGACTGAGCGCATGATCAGCCATCGATCGGCCTGCATGGTGTGCATTAAATCAATTGTTTCAGGATCAACCTGGCTGAAGCCCTCAACCAGGTTGACGGCAAGGGGAAAAAAGCAGACCAGGGCGACAATGAGCACCTTGGGCAACAGCCCTGCTCCAAACCAGATCAGCAACAGAGGCGCAAGGGCAAAAATCGGCACAGATTGCGATACGACCAGGATAGGATAAAAAGCCTGCTTCAGGATCCGCCAGCGGTCCATAGCCAGAGCAAGGACCAGGGCCAAAGTCATGGCCAGAATGGCTCCCCCTAAAACGGCTACTATGGTGATCCGCGAATGTTCAACCAGGAGAGAAAAATTCTCATTCAAAGCGATGGCTATAACTGAAGGGGAGGGTAAAATATACTCCGGTACGGCCATGGTTGTGGTAATCAATTCCCATGCAGCGATGAGGAATACCATGAACAGCGGAGCGGCCAGGTTATTTTTTATATTTAGCCATTTTTTCATCCATGGTCACTCCCCCGGCGCGGTAATCGATCTTGATCACGGAAAGGACACGCTCGGCTCCGATGTCGGCACACAGTGCCTGGGCCTTTTTAACAACATCCATAAGATCGTCAAGTTCTCCTTCCATGGTTGTTTCCATCGGTCCGACCACATATTTCATTTTCGATTCAGCGATCATGGCAATAACCCGGTCGACAATGGGATAAACTTGTTCTTCGGGAACAACGGGAATGATCTGCAAACTAAGATTGCAGACGGGCATTGATACACTTCCTTCCTCCAAAAGAATTAAAAATAAAAACTGCCGCCAACATGGGCGACAGCCTGAAAAAAAACTTAAAAACATCCCTACGCTGGCATTATCCAGATCAGGTCAAAGGGTCAGAACAGGAACAGTTCTTTCTCAGCCGGGTTACCCCGGCTCCCCTTGGCACTATTCATTTTCCTTATCATAGCACTTTAAAGCACTTATTTCAACCATAAAACACTTGGAAAGACCCTTTGTGGCTCCTTCTAACCGGAGCATAGCGGATCATATTTGTTGCCAGTGATATTTATTGTTAACAAAAAGTTGGGACGTGCATATATCTACTCGACAATATAAGATCAAGTCAAGTAGCTGTGATCAGGTCGATAAAATATTATTTTGTACGATCTGAGCCCAATATTTGAGGCTCAACCATAGATCTTATATTTCAAGACCCGACCCCTACTACTCTATTATCAGAGGAATATCAAAGTTGTTGTGGAATTCAATATATAGAGCGTCCCGGCCAGGTTTACTTTTGGAACCAGGCCGGTAAACTCGAATTTAAATCGATTGGAGGGGAAAGGAAAATGAGGACTTTATTCATTGTCTTGATGATAATACTGGCCCTGGCTGTTGCCATAGTAGCTGTACTCAATAATGAAATGGTTACTGTAAATTATATTTTCGGCCAGGTGGAGCTGACCCTGTTTACGTTGATTCTGGGTTCTGCTCTGGCGGGGATCCTTGTCATGGTTTTTTATGGAATCTACCGCAGCATCCATAACTATATAAAATCTGAAAGTGAGCGCAATCTTAAAAAAGAGTTACAACGCCGCGTAAAATTCCTGGAAAATGAAAACAAGAAATTGGAAGAAGAGCTGGAAAGGTTCAAAAAGGAACGTGAAGAAGCTGCAGAGAGGGCTAAAGCCGAACTGGAAGCTGAAAAAAATAAACTGTCCGAAGAACTAAACAAGCAGAAAAGAGAACGCGAAGAAGCTGTTGCAAAGGAGCAGGCAGAATTGGAAGCCGAAAAGCAAAAGTTAGAAGAAAAATTGAGAAAGCAACAGAATGGAAACGACGTTCTGGAAGTGGAGGAAGATTCTCCTGAACCACAAAAGAAAGGCTTCTGGGATTTTCTCAAAAGATAGCGGCTGCCTTTGTTATCAAGCCGGGATTGCTTGACAGACAGCTGTTAACTGCAGTAAGCTTTTTTAGATAACCGGTTTTATAAAAATGATACCGGCGCGGTCCTGCAGGGTGATGAGGAATGTGTGATTATTGATGGCCGGCAGCCTAAAATTTTATTATCGCATTAGTTTGGGTCATTTGAAACAGGGATATAAATGATGAAGGGATAGTAATAATTTGTCCGTAAAGCCCGGTGAAACCAACAATAGTCAAACCCCATTAAGGCGTATATTTATACTGCTGGCAGCGGTGCTGGTCCTGGTTGTCCTGTACCTCCTGCCTATTAATATTTTTAATGCTACCGGGGTAGAGCCCTTGCTGACTGCGGAAGGGAAAGCAGCCCTGGCTGTTCTTGCTTTTGTTATTACCCTCTGGGTTACGGAAGCGGTTCCTTTCGTTATTGCTGCTCTCATTGGTCTTCTTCTGGTGCCTCTGCTGGGCCTGCATCCTTTAAAAGAGACGGTAGCCTATGGTTTTGGCAATACGGTGGTAGTCTTCTTTATCGGTATTCTGGTCATTTCTTCGGGGTTGACCCGTTCCGGTCTTGCAGATCGCCTGACGGCGGCGATCATCAATCGGGTCGGCTTCAATCCGCGTAAACTGGTCCTTGTATTTATGATGCTTGGGGCGCTGCTTTCCATGTGGATAGTGAACATGTCGGTATCGGCTATTTTACTGCCAGTAGCCTTAAACATTTTGCATCGTTGCAGGGCTCTGCCACTGAAAAGCAATTTTGGCCGTTCCCTGATGATCGCTGTAGCCTGGGGGCCGGCTATTGGTGGCATATCAACTCCGGTTGGCAACGGAGCCAATGTTGTCGCTCTCGGCTATCTGCGTGATCTGGCCGGGATCCAGATTGATTTTCTACGCTGGATGATTGTCGGCGTGCCGGCAGCCCTCCTGATTTTACCCCTGGCTTACCTTTTGCTGGTCAGGGTTTTCCCTCCCGAACCGGTATCAGAGGAGATCCTTGCCGGACTGCCTGTGAAGGGGTCGGCAAAAAAGGAAAAATTAACCGCCCGGGAAATTAAAGCATTAACAATTTTTTTATTGGCCGTTGTATTCTGGGTTGGTGATCCCCTCCTTGTTCTGCTTTCCGGTTACTCGGTACCTATCGAAATAGTAGCCCTGGCTGCTGCTGTCCTTTTCTTTCTGCCGGGAATTGACCTCTTAAGCTGGAAAGAAGCCCAGAAAGATGTAGACTGGGGGGCAATCGTTCTCATTGCCGCCGGCCTTTCCTTGGGATCAGTAGTTTACGAAACGGGAGCAGCCGGCTGGTTGTCGGCCATCGCCTTTTCACCCCTTGGGAATCTTACACTGGCTGTTAGAATTATTCTGGCTGTTATGGCTGTGGAGATCCTGAAAGTATTCTTTTCCAGCAATACTGTAACCGGTGTAATTATGGTGCCCCTTGTGATTGCGCTCGCGGCGGAGCTAAACCTAAACCCCTGGATGCTGGCCGGACCGGTGGCCATAGCCACTTCCCTTGCTTTTCTGCTGGTAACTTCCAGTCCCACCAATGTCATACCCTATTCAGCCGGTTATTTTTCAATCCGGGATTTTCTGAAGGCGGGATTGCTTTTGACCCTGATCGTGCCTTTCTGCATCACCGCCTCTTTTCTGATCTTCGGATCTTTTCTTCATTGATTTTATGCCCATGAGAATCTTTTATACTTGCCGGGAGGATGTAGGATGCGCCGATATCAGGTTTCCATTGTTCGCTATGAAAAGCCGTATCAGTCGGTGCAGAAAGCAATTCTGGACTGCAACGGCCTGGCGAAGATGGCCACCGGAGCGCGGGTTTTTATCAAACCGAATATCGTTTTTTGGACCCGCGCCTGCTCTTTCCCGAAGTGGGGTATGATCACTACATCGCGTCTCTTGGAAGATGTGGTGAAAGTAATTAAGGAGCATGGGATAAAGGATATCACCATCGGTGAGGGGATGGTTGCCGATCCCGGAGATGAAGATACTCCCATCCATGCTTTCCGGGCGCTTGGCTACGAAACCCTCCGGAAAAAATATGGGGTCAAGTATGTCAATGTAATGAAAAGGCCTTTCCGTAAGATCGAACTGGAAGGCGGGATAAGCCTTAATTACAATGAAGATATCCTGGGCAGCGATTTCGTGGTTGATCTTCCCGTCCTAAAAACACATAACCAGACTGTTGTCAGCCTGGGGCTGAAAAACCTGAAAGGGACAATCGATATTGCTTCCCGCAAGAAATGCCACAGCCCCGACAGGCGGAAAAATCTTCACTATCATATCGCCAGGCTGGCCGATCCCCTGCCCCCGATTCTAACTGTTATTGACGGTATCTACAGTCTGGAGCGCGGGCCGGGATTTGACGGCAGGATGCATCGCAAAAACCTCTTGATCGCCTCGGGTGACCTTCTTTCTGCTGATATGGTTGGCGCCAGGATACTGGGTTATGAACCGTCCTTTGTAGAGCACCTGGCTGCGGCGATTGAAAGGGTGGGCCGGCCGAAAGATCTTTCCGACATAGAAGTAATCGGCGGAAGAATTGAAGATACAGTGTCCCACCATGAATTTGATTTTCCCTACAGCAGGGACCAGTGGGGGGAAGTGCCTCTCGCGCTGGCCAGGCAGGGTATAAAAGGGCTGTTTTACAGGAAATTTGACAGCACCCTGTGTACCTACTGCTCGAGACTGAATGGCCTTATCCTGACCGCTATCCGGCAGGCCTGGCAGGGTCAGCCGTGGGACGGAGTGGAAGTGCTGACCGGCAAGCTGATGGAACCGACGCCGGGGATGAAGGCAACCGTCCTGATCGGGGAATGTATGTACCGCCGCAACAGAAATCACCCGGCCATCCGGAAAAGGTTAGCTGCCAGGGGATGCCCGCCCGATCCCGCCGGGATTGTCAGGGCACTCAACGGAGCGGGGATTCCTGTAGAAGCGGAACTTTTTTCGCAGATCGATACTCTGCCCGGCTTTTTCATGGTCCGCTACGAGAACAATCCGGAATTTGATGAATCCTTTTTCAGGATCGACTGATCAAACAAAGATGAAGATAAAGATATAATGATAAAGATAATGAAGACTTGATGACTGTCCCGGTAGCGAAAATCAAATTTTTGCAGGGATCTACAGTTTTCCAATTTCCTTAGCTTAAAAAGGATATTAAGTTAACTCGTTGTATATATTACTATTAAAAATGGCCGGTTAATTAAGAATAGTTTTTATTCGAAGAGCAAGTTTTTTGCTTTGTCCTTCAAACATCATGATCAATATTGGAATGACGAGGTTAAGATTATTTGCAAATTAACCTGAGCGATTTTCTGAGAAAAAAAGAAAATTTTCGGCTGCTGCTGGTCGTTTTCCTGCTGCTGATTCTTTTTGTCAGCCTCTATCTTTTTTTGGTCCTGCCAGCCCTGAGATCGGGTATTTACCGGGAAAAAGAGGTTTTCACCAGTGAAATGGTGGACAACGGGTTGGCTGTAATCGACCATTTCAGGAACCTGGAAGACCAGGGAATATTAAGTGCTGAAGAGGCGAAGGAAGAAGCTGCCCGGCTGATCCGGGAAATGCGCTACGGTGAAGATGATCGGGATTATTTCTGGATTATCGATTATGATGCTACCGTGATTGTGCACCCCTTCCGGCCGGAACTGGAAAAAACAGATGTTTCTGAAACTGAAGATGAAACTGGCTTTTTGCTTTTCCGGGAAATGGTCAGGATTGCCCGGGAAGATGGCGCTGGACATCTCACTTACCAGTGGCAGTACTATGACGACAGCGAGCGGACAGGGGGTAAGCTTTCCTATGTAGCAGCTTATGAACCCTGGCAGTGGATTGTCGGCACCGGTATTTACCTTACTGATCTGGATGCGGCTGCTGCCAGACATCAGAATATAGCGGCCCTGGCTCTGACGGTTATTTTTGCCCTTACCGTCACCGTTACTTATTATTACTACCGCGGTCGAGAAAAAGAAGAGGAATTGTTAAAGACTGAAGAAAAATACCGCCTCATTGCTGAAAATACTGCCGATACCATTACCCTCATGGATATGGACCTCAATTATATCTATGTCAGCCCGTCCATTTACAATCTGCGGGGTTTTACATCTTCGGAAGCCCTGGAACGGACCCTGGAACAGACCTTAACTCCCGAATCGCTGTGTCTAATCATGGAGACCATGCAGCGGGAGATGCAGTTGCTTGCGGAAGGCAAGGCTGATTTTAAAAAGACCCTTCAGATGGAGTTGGAAGAATACAAAAAGGACGGTTCGACGGTCTGGGTCGAAAACTCCCTGTCGTACATGAAAAACAAAGCCGGGGAGCCAATAGGGATTATCTGCGTATCCAAGGATATCACGGAGAGGAAAAGGCATGGGGAGAAATTGAATAAAGAACAGCAGGAAAAGAATCTCATTTTGGAAAACCTGGCCGAACTGGTTACGTACATGGATAAAGATATGCGGATCAACTGGGCTAACCGTCTGGTTGCCGAAATCCACCAAAAAAAACCTTCTGATTATATCGGTGAAAAATGTTTTAGAGCCTGGCACGGGTACACTGAACCATGTCCGGGGTGCCCGGTGGTGGAATGCCTTGACACCGGCCGCAGGACCCTGAATACCGTCGAATATCCGGACGGTAGCTGCTGGAGAGTAACCGGTACTCCCGTTTATGATCAGAACGGTGAAATAATAGGGGCGCTCGACACTTCTCTTGACATTACCGAGCTGAAAGAAACGGAAAAAGAGCTGAAGCGTCTTAATGAGGAACTGGAACAGAGAGTCCGCGAACGGACAGCTGAACTGGAGAAGACCAACCGGGAGCTCACTGCTTTTACATATTCCGTATCGCATGACCTGCGCGCCCCCCTGCGCAGTATAGGAGGTTTCAGTGAAGCGGTTCTCGAGGACTACGGTGAATATCTCGACGATCAGGGTGTGGATTATCTGCAGAGAGTTTGTGCTTCCGCCCGCCGGATGAACAACCTGATTGACGATCTTCTCAAGTTATCCCGTGTAACCAGGCAGGAGTTGCACAGGGATTGCATCAACCTGACGGATATGGCCGAAGCTTATGCCAGACAACTGCAAGAAAAAGATCCGCAGCGCAGGTTCGAATTCGTCATCGCGGAAGGGCTTGAAGCTGTCGGAGATGCTGCCCTGCTGCGTATAGCTTTGGAAAACATGCTCGATAATGCCTGGAAGTTTACAGCAACTTCTGATCCCGGACGCATAGAAGTAGGCTGTTTTAAAAAAGAGAACAGGACGATCTATTTCATCCGTGACAACGGGATCGGTTTCGATATGGCTTATGCCGAGGATCTATTTAAACCCTTCCGGAGACTTCATCCCCCCGATGAATATCCCGGAACTGGCATTGGTTTAAGCATCGTCCAGAGGATCATAGACAGGCACGGCGGCAGAATATGGGCGGAAAGGAAGCCAGGAGAGGGGGCCTCATTTTATTTTACCCTCGACCTTTGTGAACAAGAAGACGTTACCAATGAACATCCGAGGAGGAATATATGATGATTGATTTGCGCAGTGATACTGTTACCCTGCCCACCGATGAAATGCGGCAGGCTATTTACAGAGCTGAAGTAGGAGACGATGTTTATGGTGAGGATCCATCGGTCAACCGCTTACAGGAGATGGCTGCCGAGATGCTCGGCAAAGAAGCGGCCATGCTGGTACCCAGCGGGACAATGGGCAACCAGATTTCCGTTCTGGCCCATACCCGCCCCGGCACGGAGATTATACTGGAAGCGGATTCGCATATCTATTATTA
>JAGYMW010000019.1 GCA_018400435.1 Bacillota bacterium
TTTAAAACATTATAATTTTTAAGATATAATATATAAAATAAATAGTCGCAATAGTCATGCCAAATAATTTTATTCGGATGCTTTTAATTATTGGCTAATTTAAATGACTAAGCCAACTATCTTACATAACTAGATGTTAATTAAAACAATTTCGTTGTGAACTATAGATTTCAAAATGTAATTCATATTGTAAACCACGTTTATCTCTGAGCCCACCTGCACAACCTCAAACCAAACTTAAAAGGACCCCTGAAATTATACATCATCGAAGCCCCTTTGTTCTGGCAGACATATGAGAAAGACCTAACCTGCAACACATGGTTTAGAAATGTACTGCTCTCTTTCGGGTTGCAGGAGCTTTTTTGCCGATTGATTAAGTAATGCTCGGATGAAGCACCTCCGTCTCATCTGGCAGGATTGACAACTCCAGTGACAATATGCCTTTTATAGCCCTGCCTACTGAGATGATAATTACTCCTCTTCGATCAAATCGATGGCTCCCCGGCTGCATACTTCATAGCATTCCCCACACTGCTGACATTTATCCTGATCAATATAATAAAGAGGATACCCTTTCACAATCGCTCCTGAAGGGCAAACAGTTATACAGGTATCGCAAAAAACACATTTATCATTGATAACATATTTAGTCATTTTGCTTCTCCTTCTATCACCTGCAGTAAAAATATTATTTAGTTTAAATTACAATTGCATAGGTTGGAAATGCTTATCGACAGGGCATATTTAAAACCCTGTCGATTCATTTTAGAAGCAATCTCTTCAAGTAACGAAAATATTTTACTACTCTCACCGAATACAATTGTCGACATGGCTCCCGTTTCATATTGAAGATCGCTGGCAACTATAGTCTTGAGCACTTCCTTTACCTCTTCATTAACCCCGGTTGTGGCAAGGGGGTAATAACTCAACTGGCAGGAAATCATTGTTTTATCTCCCATAAGATACAGAAAAAGCCTCCTCTCACCCGACCGGCTAACCTCTTTTCCTCTTCCCATGAAATTTCATCCTCCGGAGCATCCGGAGGAATGAAAAGGCATTCTTGTGTGGCCACAAGGTTGGGACGATCAATTTTTTCAAGCTCTTCGGGGATCCGTAAAATGGCATGGTGAAAAACCGAGGTTTCACTTCTACTCTGCTCTCTGTACAATTCTCCCCAGGTAGAATCACGGTTAATGGTTCCAATTAAAATTTTACCACCTGGTTTGACAACTCTTTTCATCTCCCGGTAAGCCCTCGTAAGATCGGGTACGAATTCAACAGCAGCCATTGATATGACGCCGTCAAAAAAATCATCTTCAAATTTCAAATCTATAACATTCTGCCTGTAGAAAAGAATATCAAATCCCCTGGCCGATGCTTTACGACGGGCTTTCTCCAGCATCGGTTCCGCTACATCAACCCCGGTCACCCGGCAGCCTTTTCCAGCCAGTTTAATGCTAAAATTACCTGTGCCACAACCAACATCGAGGATTTTCTCTTTGGTAGACGGCTGGAAAAGTTCAAAACCGGTTTTCGTCTCTATTTCATCTACAATATTCCCTTTTTTGGTGTTATACCAGCAGTCATAATTATCCGCCTCATGCGAATTGAAAACCAGTCTGTCTTCCTTTTCTGAATACGATTGCCACTTCTCTTCAGACATACTGCTAAAACCTCACCTTCAATCATTGTCATGCATTCCGGGACAGCAAATCTGTTTATAGTTCAAATATTTAATAATATTTTTCTTTCCACCCTAAATTTATTACCATATCCTTTTTTAATCTTACTAAGTCAATCTGGATCTCATCATTAGTCCTAACACTTACCCCTGCGTCAAGGTTTGATAGCCTTTGGTTCTTTATTTACGGATTTTAATAAATACAACGATGGGAAAATGCCTTTAAATATTTTAAATATTTATTCTTTTAACGTTAAAAGAAGTGTTCAAGTTTTATTATAACCAATTAACCATACAAATCAAAATAGCAGTTAATCCCGGTTATGTTTTTTCTTGTTGATTATCATACAAAAGTCTTTAAATAATTATCAATATTGTGTTATAATAGCAGTAGAAAGTTAGTAAATACTAACATCATATTTAAAAGGAGCGGCTCACAATGAAAATTTTGGCTTGTACGGACGGTTCAGAAAACAGTCGGAAAGCCCTGGAAAAAGCTTCATTAATCGCCGCCGGATGTAATGTCAGTGAAGTAGCAGTAATTCATGTTTACCAGCCAACCTTTAATTTTTCCACCAGCTGGGAAGGCAGACAACGTACCCTCACGGAAGAAGAGATAGAAACCCTTCGTAAGCTGCACGCTGAAGAAAGAGAAGAAAGAAAAGAAATTATGAAAGATGCTGTAGATTTATGTAAGGGAAAGAACATTATCCCTTGCGAAATAATGAAAGAAGGTCCCGTCGCTCACACTATTGTCACGACAGCCCGTGAAGAAGGTTTTGACACCATCGTGATCGGCAGCAGGGGACTGGGTGGATTGAAAAAATTATTCCTGGGTAGTGTAAGCAGCGCTGTAGTTCAGGAAGCACAAGATTGTTCCGTGCTGGTCGTTAAATAAGCTCAATAAACACAGGGAAACGGTTCTTTCAGGAATAACGATCATTGCCTGATTAACCAGAAAGGGCCGACCTTCAACAGGGCCGGCCCTTTCTGGTTAATTGATCAAAACAGGTTTATTATTCGGTAACAAGGGGAAGTCCTTCTTTTTCAACCCAGCCATCACGAATACCAAACTGCACTGAATAAGCATCAAAACCGAGCAGGCGAAGGACACCTATTGTCTGACCGGCGGTCTGGCCGGAATAGCAACCCACGGCAATAGGCCGGGTGCTGGGCAAATCTTCGAGCAGATTGCCCACTTCGCTCCAGGGGCTATGCACAGAACCGGCAATATGGCCTGCAGCATAGTCATCGGCGGAGCGGATATCGAGCACATAGAATGAATTGGGATTGGCTTCCAAAGCATCATTAAGCTCCGGACCGGGAATAATATTGTTATCCGAAGCCACCGCAGCGAAGAATTCTTTGGCCGCTTCCCAGATGATCTCTTCTTTTTCATCTGCCGGTGAAGATCCACTGTCCAGGTCGCCTGCAGCATTCATACCCGTTTCATCCAGGGGTAATCCGGCCGCTTCGACCCAGCCCAGGCTGATCCCAGACTGCAACGATTTAACATTGTCAAATCCGGCCATTCTCAGAACTGCAACGGTCTGACCGGCGGTCTGACCTGAATAGCAAGTCACCACTACCGGCTTATTCTGGGGAATCCGATCCATTATATTCCCTACTTCAGCCCAGGCGCTGTGAACTGCACCGGGGATATGTCCTGCCTCAAAATCTTCCGCACTGCGGATATCCAGAATAAAAATGGAATTTGGATTGCTATCCAGCATCTCCTTAACATCTGCCGGAGGCATTATGTTGTTATCTGTAGCTGTTTTAGCAAAATAATCTTTTGCCGCTTCCAGCAAAACTGCTCCGGCATCGAGAGCCTCTTCAGGCTCATCAGTTTCCTCCTCGGGTTCTTCCACCGCCTCTTCATCTGCCTGTTCTTCATCTACTACCTCTTCTTCCGGCGTTTCGACAGCTTCTTCGGTTTCACAGCCAACCAGGCCGAAAACCATAACCCCCATGAATAATACGACAAGCAACAAACTAAAAAGCTTCTTCATAATTTTACCTCCTTTATTAATATATCTTCTTAAAAACAGGTATTTTTGTTTTTAGCTTGTGTATTGTAACTCATTATTTATGAACTTTCAAGATATTATTTTACATATATCCTTTTAATCTATTATTTTCAGCTCACTAATATCAAGTCACTTATGGTATCAGCTTATAATTATACATGTTATACCTGGAATTTTTTAAAAATAGGCAGCAATTCTTAAACATAACTGCTGCCATCCCTGATTATAAATTTATCCTGCTATCCCCTGGCCATCAGGGTCCCACATTTGGGGCATTTAATCTGATTGCATGGTGTTCCTGCCTGATGAGCAATGCGGTGACCGCAGTTCGGGCATACACATTCACCACCCACGCCAAACCCGGCTCCGCCCATGCGGGCTCTTCCACCACCCTGACCGAGGCCACGGCCTGTTCCCGGCCCTTCTCCCCTCGGTCCGCTACCATCTCCTCTGGGCATTATAATCACCTCCTCTTCAGGATAAAAAGGCCGACCCCTTGTAAGGCCGGCCCCTTTTTATTAACTTGCCAAATATTATTATTCAGTAACAAGAGGAAGTCCATCTTTTCCAATCCATCCGTTACTTATGCCAGACTGCACGGAATAAGCGTCAAAACCGAGCAAATGAAGAACGCCTATCGTCTGACCGGCAGTCTGACCGGAATAGCAACCCACAACGATGGGCTTGGCACCGGGTAAATCTTCCAGCAGGTTGCCCATTTCAGCCCAGGCGCTGTGAATAGCACCAGCAATATGACCCTCAGCATAATCTTCGGCCGAACGGATGTCGATTACATAGAAGGCATTTGGATTGGATTCCAGTGCTCCATGTAACTCCGGACCGGGAATTATATTATTACCTGAAGCCACAGCGGCAAAAAATTCTTTGGCCGTTTCCCAGATAATTTCTTCTTTTCCATCAGCCGGTGATGAAACACTGTCCAGGTCGGCAGCAGCGTTCATGCCAGTTTCATCCAAAGGCAGACCGGCCGATTCTAACCAGCCCAGGCTGATTCCCGACTGAATGGATTTGACATTTTCAAACCCGGCCATCCTCAGAACGGCAACTGTCTGAGCAGCGGTCTGACCAGAATAACAGCCAACCACTACCGGTTTGGTTCGGGGAATGCGGTCCATGATGTTACCCACTTCAGCCCAGGCACTGTGAACAGCACCGGGAATATGCCCCGCTTCAAAATCTTCTGCACTGCGGATATCCAGCACAAAAATGGAATTCGGGTTACTATCCAGCATCGCTTTAACATCTGCCGGAGGAATAATATTATTATCTGTAGCTACTTTGACAAAATAATCTTTTGCAGCTTCCAGCAATACTTCCCCGGCGTCGATAGCCTCTCCCGACTCTTTGTCTTCTTGATCCGCCTCTTCACCCGACGGTTCTTCCTGAACTATTTCTCTCAACACATCCACCTGTGGTATCGATCTGACAACCAGGTTCAGATTGGCCTTGCTGTCATTTTCTACTAAATCGCTTTCCGCCAGGAAGAGGTATTCGTTACCGTGACAGGCTTCGCAGCTTTCGTTCTGCATGGTCAACCGCTGGACATTATGCATTGACGAATATTTCCAGTTAGGAATTTCGTCATAATTTTGCAGTTCACCATCAATTGCAGCCAGCGTATCCGGAGCTGTTGGAACATGACGCAGGGAAATATATTCATACGGACGTTCTTCGGTCCGATCGGGGTTCAACCCGATTTTAAACATAATCCTTTCATTGCCTGTGGTACTGGCTAGAGCTCCATCTTCAGTCATCATTACGTGGCAATCATAGCAATTGTTATTAGCAGAACCATGGCAGACCTGGCAGTTCATTGTATCTTCAGAATGGGCTTTGTGAGCCAGAACATCGCTCTCTTCATAAACATTGCCATGGCAATCAGAGCAACTGGGCAAATCAGCTTCAAAGCGGTTATTTTCCGGCTCCCCGCTGCCGTGGAAGTTACTCTGGTCATGACAGTCGGTGCAGGTCATTCCCGCATCGAAATGAACATCCGATGTGTAGCCAACCAAACCCATAAATTCACCGGCTACACGGGCACCGTGGCATCCGTAGCATGTCTCTTCAACCGGCGGGTTCTCGGCAAACATGTGCTCAGAATGAAGTCCCCCGGTGTAAACCTGCGGCCTGCTGACATGGCATGAGCCACATCCCGAATGGCAGTGAGAGCAGTTGTCATCAAAGGCATACTGATATGGGCTTCCTTCCTCCATAGTAGAACCGGTGTAGGTAAAGGCTTCCAGCCCCTCCCTCATGCCCTGGACTGTATAATGGATAGACCCGGCAAAAGTAGCACCCTGTTCTTCGTGGCAGGTCGCGCAAAGAGCTCCCCCTCCCTCCGCGGAAGGTTGAGTAATCAACCCCTGGTGAGCTTCCTCCTTGTTGGTAACATTCTGTCCGCTGTGGCAGGTAATGCAACCAAGTTCGCCGTGGGCAGTTTCAACAAAATCAGGATTAACATAGAACAGTTCCTGACCCCCCAACTGGGGTCCGGCGACACCTCAACCGGCACCAGCAGATGCTTCAGGAATTTCGTACATCGATTCCATTGTTCCAGCATCCAGGTGACAAGCCATGCAACCATCACTGGGTGTGGCTCCAAGAGCCGGAGCTGTATTAACATACCAGAGTACTGCTGCAAAAACTAAGACCACTGATGAAACCAAAAATATTAATGATTCCTTTCTACGTTTTGCCAAAACCCCACCTCCTCATGCTGTTTAAACGATACTACCATATTTTACATATGCCAGATTTAATTACACCTTATAACTTACAATAAGATTCTTATTCATAACCGGTTTTTATTATATCATAATCATGCCGGAGAGGCTATAAAAATGGTTATTAAAATTTCAAAGATAATAGGATATTTAATCCGTTTGATTCCCTCAGGTTGTGAAACGCCTCCAAACGGCAATCGCCGTTCCGGCAACCAGCAGAACCGCACCAATGGCAAGGATCGAAATGAGTGGCTTAATTTTGACCTCGGCAATAAATATTTCTTCCTCTACAACACTCTCGCCACCCTCAAAGGTAAGCTGCACCATGCCATTATCAGCATCGATCTTTTCCATGATAATTCTTTCCCCCCCGGGCAGGATAGCAGGATTATTGATTCGCTCCGCCGGATTCTGAACAATCGTAGGCATGTATTCGCGGAAACCATCGCCACCATCCACATCCAGCAATGCACCCACCTCAATTACTTCGGCCTCGGAATGGGATGCAAAGGAAAAATCGCGGAACACTATCAGGTAATCTCCGACCCGATATTGTTCATCTTTAGCCAGGACAAACGTTTCTCCGCCTCCGACAATTTGCAGCTCCATGGGGCTGATGTATAAATCACTTAAAATGTTGTGCTGAATTGCCGGTGAACGCATCACTTGCTCTCCAGCAGTATAAATATTGGGCCTGGCAATGATCACCCGGGTTCCGTCTTCGACCTGGACCACCGGATAGTTGTTTTCGCCCTCGACAGTGAGACCGAGATAGGTAAATTCCAGGCCCAATGCCTCTACCGGCTCACCCTTTTTGAGATTAAGAAGCTGCGACTCAGTGTAAAAAGTGGAAGCAAGGACCCCGATAAAAAGCAGAGCAAGGCCGACATGGGCCAGGTAGGCCCCACTAAATTTCAAGCCCGCCTTCACAGTCCTTACCAGCCAAACGACATTTACGGCAAGGGCCAGGGTCATTATCCCAATGAAAAGTAAATTAAAAAAAGAATTAACGCCGGCCAGGTAAGCAACAATCAATGCTGCAGGGAAAATAATGAGGATCTTTTTTAACCTGGTAAAGACAACTTTAAACACCTCGTTTTTCCAGCCCAGCAGCGGGCATACAATCAAAACAATAAAAAGAAGGAAAAATAAAGGGCTATTGGTCTGAAAATAAAACTGCTCATCTACACTGGCCGGGGAACCGAACAACCCGGTCAGAATAGGAGAAAGTGTGCCCAGCAGGACCAGCAGAGCTGAAAGGCAAAGCACAACCATCGTTATTACGAAACTGCCCTGGCGGGAGAAAAATCCTTCTGAAGAGCTCTGAACCGGCAGAAATTTAAACCTGGCTATATAAAGTGCCAGCCCCGGAACCAGATAGATGAGAACAAAGATTCCCAGTACATAGGTCAGGGCTGTTTCGGCAAAGGCGTGCACGGAATAGTCAGCCATAACCCCACCGCGAGTGAGGAAAGTAGCGGTAATTATAAGAACAAAAGTGATAATGGCCAGTAAAAGATTGCTTTTTACAAAGCGGCCTTTTTGCTTCTGGCCAACAAGCCCATGCACAAGAGCCGTAGCCGTCAGCCAGGGAACCAGGGATGCGTTTTCCACAGGGTCCCAGCCCCAGTAACCGCCCCAACCCAAAACCCGGTAGGCCCATGCCGCTCCGATAAATATTCCCGCTCCCAGGAAAAGCCATCCAGCTCCGGCCCAGGGAAGGGCGCGCAGGAAACCCACTGACCAGTCTTTTTTCCAGAGAGCAGCAACTGCATAGGCAAAAGGAATAGTAAGCAGGGCATATCCGATAAAGACAATCGGAGGATGGATAACCATCCACGGATCCATCAACAAAGGATTCATTCCCATACCGTCAGCCGGAACCCGGCCGAGGTCATAAAAAGGAGTTTCCAGGAAAAGAAAGATCATCAGGAATAACTGCCCCAGGAGAATAAAAGGCATCACCGCTGGCAGCAGCTCTTTTTCCTTTTTCATCAGCAAATAACCGGCCAGGGCAGCCATCAAAGCCCATAGCAGAAAAGTGCCTTCCTGGCCGGCCCAGAAAGAGGAGACCAGGTACTTTAAAGGCAATTCGAGGTTGGTATGTGCAAAAACATAGTAATACTGGAACTGGTGAGTCAGCAGGACATACATCAGGTAAACGGAAGCGATTATAATACCCGCCGTATGCAAATGGTAAAAGACATAGGCATAATCAATACCAGCCGATTTGCCGGATTGCGATGAAATTGCTTTTTTTAAAAATAGTATTGCCGCCGCAAGGGCGGATCCAAAAGCAATCAGAATACCAATATTACCGATCATTAGCGATTATCCTCTGCTTCTTCATATTTTGAGGGACATTTGACAAGAATTTTTTCGGCCTGGAACACTCCTTCGCAGTATTCTCCAACCACGACAACATTTTCCGAATGTTCCAGGTTATTCGGTTTTACCCCACTGTAGGTAACGGAAGCCCTGGTTCCCTCTTCGTCAACCAGGTAAAAATGGAGTTCACCGGCAGTACTATCATATTGAATGGGCTCTCCCTTGACAAGGTAACCGAGCACCTGGACCTGCTGCAGTGTTTCCGCCGCTTCGGCAAATGAAACATAAGGATTGAGAGCAGAGCGAAATGAAAAGAAAGCAAAACTGGCAAAGACGATAATCACCGCCAAGCCGATTATCCATTTTGTTTTATTCTTCATCTTTTTTCTCCAACTTTCTGATCCGCAGATCAATCCTGAGCAGATAAAAGAAAATTCCACCCCAGGCAATCAGCGCAACAATGAGAACAATATACAGATCAGACATTTTCTTCACCTTCCATTCCAGTTGTCACCGAGGAAATACGTGAAACAATATTTGCTATCCAAGCGTAAAGGCCAGTAAATCCCACCAGGGAAGCCATAAATACCTGGAACATTTTTGCGTCCATCTGGAATCCTGATTCGACACTAATAATCGGATCGGGATGGAGCGTGGCATAGACCCTGGGGATGATGAAAACCAGAAAAGGGACGGAAATAAAAGCGATTATGCTAAAGACTGAGGCCATCCGGGCCCGTCTTGTTTCATCTTCCACTGCCGATCGCAGCACAAAATAGGCGCAGTAAATCAAAAGAAGAACAAAGATAGAACTCTCACGGGGATCCCAGTTCCAGAACATTCCCCAGGTGTAACGGGCAAAAATTGACCCGGTTAACGTAGCCAGAACAGTAAATATTAATCCGATTTCGCCATTGAGAGCTGCCTTTCGATCATCGATCATCATTCCTTTTTTTAAATAACGAATGCTGTAAATCATGGATATGAGATAGGCCAGGACACTGACCCAGGCCAAAGGAACATGAAAAAATATTATCCGGGCCAGATCACCCAGGCCAAGGGCGGGCGGAGCATAAATAAAGGCGGCAATAGTGACAAGCGCCATCCATAGGGCAATAATAATTTTCAGGACCAGAAAAACCATTTTTAAACTCCTTTATATTCCTTCACAAGAACCGCTGCAGATTTTTTCCGCTTTATATACTGTGCCACACCTTGCCGTTTTGGTCAATCCTCCCAGACAAAAGAAAAGAGCAAAAGTGAAGCGGTGACGATAATCACCAGGTAAGAAAAAAGAAAGGTCAGTTCGGACAAAACACTATCTGCATTTCCACCTGCCAGAGCAATGCTGGTCCCTCTAATGGCCGTAAGCAAAACGGGCAGCAGAACAGGGAAAGCAATCACGGGAAGCAGAGAATTTTTCGCGCCAGCCCTGGAAACCATGGCTGCCAGGATAGTTGTCGCCCCGGCCAGGCAAACCGAGCCGAGAACAAGAAAGGCAACAACCAGCACATAGTTACTTCCGGGAGAAAGATTCATCAAAAAAATGTAAAGTGGGAAAACAACCACCAGCAGGCCAAGCAGGAGAAGTACATTATAGAGAAGCTTGCCGGTGAAAATGATCTCCGGGGAAGCTGAAAGCCGCAGAGCGGCAGCCGTCCCCTTTTCTTCTTCCTTGATAAAGCTGCGAGCCAGGGCCGACATGGACGAAAAAAAGATGATTATCCATAAGAATGAAGCGTGCAATCCCGCATCCAGGGCAAAAATGCCTGTGGAGAAGCTGACCATCACCAGGGTAGTCAGGGCAAATAGACCCATGGAAGTAATGGCATAGCGAGTGCGCAGTTCGTCTACCAAATCTTTTTTAACCAGGGCCCATACTCCCCGGAGCGAGTTGTAAAATATCCTGCCCAAAGCGTTCTACCTCCGACGGTTCATTGGTGGCCATAAGAACAATGCCTTTGCTGACCTGATCTTCTATAATGCAGTTAACCAGATCCTTACCTGCCCGGTCGAGATTGGTAAAAGGTTCATCGAGAAAGAGAAAAACAGGTTCGTGTAGGAGAGCAAAAGCAAACCTGAGACGCTGTTTCATACCTGAAGAAAAGGTAACAATGGGATGGTTCATTTCCTCCCCCAGCTGGACCTTCGCCAGCAGTTTCTGCAAAAAATCATTGCTCTTATCAAGCCCTCGCAAGACAGAAAAAAAAGCAAGGTTTTCCAGCGGCGAAAGCTGACCATAAAATTGCAAATCAGGGGAGACCAGTCCCATATTGCTGCGCAAACTGGACGGGCCGACAATATCTTCCCCAATATAGAAGGCTATTGTTCCGGCAGTCGGTTTTTCCAGGCCGCAGAGAAGACGGAGCAGGGTCGATTTTCCGGAACCATTTGGCCCGGTTACCACATAACTTTTTCCCTTTTCCAGCTGCCATGAAATATTTCTAAACACCTTTTTTCTCTGATAACTTTTCGCCAACCCTTTTATCTCTATGCGCATCTTCCCAATCTCCCCATAAAATGCTCTTCTGTAAACCCTTTTTATCTTAATCATCCTTTTCTGAAGCGTCAAGCCGGCTTCAAATAACAATCCCTTCCCTGAATTGTTTAGGCCTTGAAACTGGCAAATACGGAAGAACGATTAATTCTAAACCTCTCGTAAAAACAGTGAATTTAAACCCTGTTTAGACAGCCTTAAATGATATAATTGATTAACCCGTTTAATTAATATACTCCAATGGCCGATGAAGGAGATCCTATGAGAATCATTGCCGGTTCGAAAAAAGGAATGAAGCTGAAAACTCCCGGCGGAACATCTGTCCGTCCCACTGCCAACCGGGTCAGGGAAGCACTTTTCAATATCCTCGGCCCCCTGGTTAGGGATGCTGTTTTTATTGATCTTTACGCCGGCAGCGGCGCAGTGGGTATAGAAGCGCTGAGCCGCGGCGCCCGTCTGGCTATATTTGTAGAAAATAAACGAGACAATATTCCCCTGATCGGCGAAAATCTAAAAAAAAGCGGTTTTAAAGACAGGTCCTTGCTTTTGCACCGCGATGTCAACAGGGCTCTCCCACACCTGGCAGAGAAACAGTTCAGGGCGGACCTCATTTTCATGGATCCGCCCTACCTCAGCAAAGAAATCCCCACCGTGATCAAAGCTATAAACGGGCTACCACTCCTCTCACCAGATGGCCTGATCATAGTAGAGCATGCCTGTTCCAACGGGGAATGGGCGGCAGTTTTTTCAAACCTTCGCCGGAAAAAGTACGGCCAAACCTGCCTGAGCATCATTAAACCTTAATTAATGCTTGACTAAGAACTGCCCCCTCCGGAAAGATCCACCAATCCGCCGGCAAGTCTAAGACTGTTCCGCCAGCACCTCTCCCAGGGCAGTTAAAAACCGTTCGTTCTGTTCTTCGGTACCGTAGGTTAACCTGATGTGAGTTGGTTGACCAAAAATGTCGCCGGTGCGGACAATTACCCCCTTCCTGAGCAAAGCCTGAAATACCTGCCGTGAATCTGTTTTTACATCGATAAAGCAGAAGTTGGCCTGATCGGGAACCGGCTTGAGGCCCATTTCCCGCAGTCCCTCTTTTATCTGGAAACGTGCTCCCGCCACCAAAAGGCGGCTGCGGACGACCTGTTCGTCATCGTCCAGCGCAGCCACCGCCGCTTTCTGAGCCATGGCATTGACGTTAAAAGGTTCCCGCACCCGGTTCAGGTCGGCAATTATTTCAGCGGGGGCAATTCCATAGCCAATTCGCAGTCCCGCCAGACCATATATCTTGGAAAAAGTGCGCAGGGCCACTACAGGATAACCCTGTTTGATATAGTTCAATCCGGAAATTTGCTCCGGATCCTCACTGTACTCTATGTAGGCCTGATCGAGAATCAAAACAATATTATCCGGCAGGCGTTCAACAAAGCGTTCCATATTTTTTCTGTCCACTACTGAGCCCGTGGGGTTATTGGGATTGCATATAAAAATTAATTTTGTTTTCTCACCGATTACCTCAAGCATGGCATCCAAATCATAGATAAAGTTTTCTCCCCTGAGCGGTACCGTTTTCGGAATGCCTCCCTGCATGCGCATGGCAAATTCATACTCCGAAAAACTCGGCACCGGCATGACTGCCTCTTCTCCCGGGCTGACATAGGCCAGACACAACATGGCCAGAAGTTCATCCGAACCGTTGCCGAAAATTAACTGATTTGAATCTACGCCAACCTTCCCGGCCAGTTTCTCTTTCAGGTAATAGTTATTGCCATCCGGATAAATATGCATTTTATCAACATTGTCACGCATCGCCCTTGCAGCGAGCGGCGAGGGTCCAAGTGGATTCTCATTGGAAGCCATCTTGATGACATTCTTTAAACCAAGTTCCCTTTCAACTTCTTCAACCGGTTTCCCAGGTTCGTAGGGTTTGATAAGCTGAAGGCAGTCACGTATTTCCGGTTTTTTCAATTTATATTCCTCCATATTCTGTGTTAGATGTTGCCGGCAAATGTACCGGATGATGATTAAAGTAGGTCCTTGGGAACCGTCTTGAAGAAAAACATCTTCAACCCGTAGAGATGAAATCACTTTTTTGATTATAATTTTATATATTTATTTTACCATACCCCTTGTAATATCCTTTCAGGTCTGTTATAATTCCAAAACAATAAGAGAATGAAAAAGGCTTTGATGGGGTAAAATACTTTAACTTCCCGCTCAGAGAGGGGCTTCACCGGCTGCAAAAGCCCCCGGCCCGTTAAAGGAATAAGCCGCCCCGGAGCTGCTGCGCTGAAAGTTTTCCAAACCTTTAAGTGCGGCCGGTTGCAAAACCGTTAGAGAGTTGAGAGGCCCCGGAAAGGGCAAAAAGAGTGGTACCGCGGGAATAAACCCGTCTCTTCCAGATAAGAGGCGGGTTTTCTTATTGATCTAAAGTAATTACCACCAAAACCGGCCAGATAAGCTCGGACAGCCGGGATAAAAAATGTAATTTAGATCAACGGACTTACAGGGCTGCGGCATCAATTAAGGGAGGGAAAAAGATGAAAACGAAGTGGGATCAGCTGTTTGCAGAAAGAACCAGAAATATCTGCGGTTCACAGATCCGCCAGTATTTTGCCCTGACAGAAAGACCGGAGGTGATCTCCTTTGCCGGAGGGTTCCCCAGCAACGAATTCTTCCCAACCGCCGAAATCGCGGCAGCCGTGTCCGGACTGATGCAGGAAGAAGGAAATCAGTCCCTGCAGTACAGTTCAACGGAAGGCAGCATGGAGCTGCGTGCTCTTATTGCCGAAAAGATGAGCCGGCAAAATGCACAATGCAATCCGGAAAATATTATCATAACCGATGGCTCCCAGCAGGGGATCGATCTGCTGAGCCGCATACTCATCAATCCGGGCGATCCAGTTCTGGTAGAGGAGCCATCTTATATCGGGGGCACAAGCGCTTTCAGATCTCACGGGGGAATACCAGTAGGCATAAAAATGGACCAGGACGGCCCACTCCCTCTCTCAATGGAAAAAACTATCAGTATGCTAATCACAGAAGGAAAACAACCGAAGATGTTTTATACGGTATCCAATTTCCAAAATCCCACCGGCGTAACCACCTCATATGAACGGCGGCTCGAGATATTGGAAATTGCTTCACGCCATAATATCATCATAGTTGAAGACAATCCTTACGGTGAACTTTGCTACGAAGGGGAAATACCACCTAGCTACAAATCACTTGACAGGGAAGAACGAGTCGTCTACCTGGGTTCTTTCTCGAAGGTTCTCATACCCGGCATCCGGATAGGCTGGATGGCCGGCCCCGGCCCCCTGATCGAAAAAGCAATTTTAACCAAACAATCAACGGACCTTTGTTCCAGCTCACTTGGCCAGCAACTTGCTTACCGCCTTTCAAAGGAAGGCTTTGTGGAAAAACATACCCGTAAGCTGATCGATCTATATCGCCGGAAACGAGACGTCATGATCGAAGCAATAGATCATTACTTCCCTCCGGACGTTGAGTTTAATCGGCCCAGAGGAGGTTTCTTTATCTGGGTTAATTTCCCGTCTTCTTATCCCACCAGTAAAGAACTTCTCGAGCTGGCCCTGCAAAATAATGTTGCTTTTGTCCATGGAGAAGGATTTTCAAACAGCGGGGACGGCGGCACCCACAGCGCCCGTTTTTCCTTCAGCCAGCCCCCGCAGGAGCATATTAAAACAGGTATCAAGACACTGGGAAACCTTTTCTGGGAAATCGAGACCAGGCAATCTCTAAAAGCAGTTGAAAAAGTATAACAGAGTTTGCCGCATAATGTTATTCAAAACAGAGACAGCTGATTTGAAAGGGAAATATTATGCCCTCGCTGGTAATAATCGATAGTGAATGCGCCAATTTAAACAGTGTCTACCGGGCGACAGTAAAGGCTGGCCTGCAGCCGGTGATATCAGGGCATCCTGACGAAATTACAGGTGCCAAGGCAATTATCTTTCCCGGTGTTGGCTCTTTTACCCATGCCGCGCAGGTGTTATCGAAAAAGGGATTGGATAAAGTGATCATGAAAGTGATCTTAAAGGAAATCCCCTTTCTTGGTATCTGCCTGGGCATGCAGCTGCTCTGCAGCGAAAGCGAGGAAGCTGCCAATACAGCAATAAAAGGCCTGGACCTGATACCTGGTCGGGTGAAGCGTTTCCCCAGCGGATTACCCGTACCTCATGTAGGTTGGAACCGGGTCGTGCCGGTTGTTGATCACCCTCTATTCTCGGGATTGCCGGCAGGAAGCTATTTTTATTTTACTCATTCCTACTACGTTGATCCCTGCCATGCGGAAGAAACCCTTGCCCGAACCGCATATGGCTTCTCTTTTACTTCAGCGGTATTCAAAAATAATGTATTCGGGGTACAATTTCATCCCGAAAAAAGCGGCCCGGCAGGCTTGCGCCTGCTCAGCAATTTTGGTAAGATTATAGCCGGGCAGAGGCAAAAATAACCTGCAATTATAAGGAAATAATAATGCTCGCCAAAAGAATAATCCCATGTCTTGATGTCCATGAAGGTCGGGTCGTTAAAGGAACCCGTTTTATCAACATGAAAGATGCCGGAGACCCCGTTAAACTGGCCTCTTATTACGATTGTGAGGGAGCGGACGAAATAGTATTCCTGGACATCACCGCTTCCATCGAGGGCCGGAAAGCTATTCTTGATGTGGTCAGACGAACAGCAGAAGCGGTTTTTATCCCCCTCACTGTTGGTGGAGGGATAGATTCAGTGGAATTGATGCAGGAACTGCTCCACTGCGGGGCTGATAAAATTTCTCTCAATACCGCCGCACTGCAGGATCCTTTACTGATCCGACTGGGGGCGGATCGCTTCGGCAGCCAGTGTATTATTGCCGCCATTGATGCCCGGAGAAAAAATATTACCGCGGAAGGCAATCCGGCATGGGAAGTGTATTCCCACGGGGGAAGAAGAGCAACCGGCCGTGATGCCGAAGAATGGGCGTTTGAAGCTGAAAAACTTGGCGCCGGTGAAATTCTGCTTACCTCCATGGATGCAGACGGCACCAGGGAAGGTTATGATATCGATCTTTTAAAGGCTGTTACCGGAGCAGTTGATATTCCGGTGATTGCCTCCGGTGGCGCCGGAAAGATGGAACACATGCTGGAGGCCCTGACCGCCGGCGGAGCCCATGCCGTGCTGGCCGCTTCGATTTTGCACTACGGGACCTGCCGGATTTCCGAAATAAAACAATATCTTGCCGAAAATGGTCTGCCGGTGAGACCTGTTACCGGCAATGAAGATTATGATTTGTGAGAGGAGACAGTTATAATGAAAGAGCAGGGCACCTATCGGGTTAAAAAAGGAATGGCCCAGATGCAAAAGGGCGGTGTAATCATGGATGTAACCACCGTCGAACAAGCCAGGATTGCCGAAAATGCCGGGGCGGTTGCTGTAATGGCTTTGGAACGAGTTCCAGCCGACATCCGGGCGGCAGGTGGAGTTGCCCGGATGGCCGATCCCGAAATGATCTTGAAAATTATGGATGCAGTAACAATCCCGGTTATGGCCAAGGTCCGGATCGGCCATTTTGCCGAGGCACAGATAATTGAAGAACTAGGAGTCGATTACATCGACGAGAGTGAAGTGCTTACCCCGGCTGATGAACAGTACCATATCAACAAGCACCTTTTCACGGTCCCCTTCGTCTGCGGGGCCAGGGATCTCGGCGAGGCACTGCGACGTATCTCCGAAGGAGCTGCAATGATCCGCACCAAGGGCGAACCTGGAACAGGCAACGTGGTTGAAGCGGTCCGCCACATGCGCCGGGTAATGGACCAAATTCGCCAGGTCCTGAGCAAGAAAGAAGACGAGCTTGTCGATCTGGCCAAGGTGATGGGAGTTTCAGTTGAAATGCTAGAAGAGGTCCGCAAAGAAGACCGCCTTCCTGTGGTCAACTTTGCCGCCGGTGGAATCGCTTCCCCGGCCGATGCCTCCCTGATGATGCAACTTGGTTCCGATGGTATTTTTGTCGGCTCCGGCATTTTCAAGGCAGCCAACCCCGAAAAAGTAGCCGAAGCTATCGTCCAGGCTACCCTGCACTACGATGATCCAAAAGTTTTGGCTCAGGTTTCGAAAGGTCTGGGTGAAGCAATGCCCGGTGTGGAAATGTCGACACTGACCTCCGCCGACCGGATGCAGGAAAGAGGAATCTAAAGTTAATGAAAATCGGAGTTCTCTCTGTTCAGGGTGCCGTAACGGAACATCTGCGGCACCTTGAACAGTGTAATGTCGAAAGTATCGCCGTAAAAAACAGGGAAACCCTGCAACAAGTTAGCGGCCTGATTATCCCCGGCGGAGAGAGCACGACTATCGGTAAACTGATCTCCATCTTCGGCCTGGCCGATTCAATCAGGAAGCGAAGCAAGGAAGGCAACCTTGCCATTTTCGGGACCTGTGCCGGCATGATCCTCATGGCCAGGGATATTTCAGACGGCCTGCCCGGACAGCCAAGCCTCAACCTGATGGATGTTCAGGTAAAACGCAACGCTTTCGGTCGCCAGCAGGAAAGCTTCGAGATGGAACTACAGTTTAATTCACTGGACCATCCCCTGACTGCTATATTCATCAGAGCGCCGATTATTGAAAAGACAGGGTCGGGAGTAACAATCCTGGCTTCTCTGCCCGAAGGCATTGTTGCAGCCAGACAGGACAACCTGCTGGCCACTTCATTTCACCCGGAACTGGTAAAAGATCTGCGCATTCACCAGTATTTTATTGACATGTGCCACAGTTTAAGTTCATAAAATGAAAGTGAACAACAAATCTACAGGTTATTGCGGTTTAATAGTGATCCGTCTAAAGTTATAGTCTGCCAATCTTCAATCAGAGCGGCGGACTATTTATTGCTTATTCCCATTCGATCGTTCCGGGAGGTTTTGAAGTAATATCATAAACCACCCTGGCCGCTTCGGGGATTTCACCGGTGATGCGGGCAGACACTTTTTCCAGAAGATCATGAGGCAGACGGGCCCAGTCCGCAGTCATAGCATCCTCGGAAACAACCGCCCGCAGGGCAATTACCGGGCCATAATGGCGGTCATCCCCCTTTACTCCCACCACATTAATCCCCGTTAAAACAGCAAAATACTGCCATAATTCTCCGTCTTGCTCAGCTTTGCCTACCTCTTCACGAAAAATAGCATCTGCTTTCTGCAGCAGGGCTAATTTTTCAGCGGTTATCTCACCGATTATGCGCACAGCCAGTCCGGGCCCCGGAAAGGGCTGTCTTTTCAAAATTGATTCGGGCAGTCCCAGTTCGACGCCCACCAGCCGGACCTCATCCTTGAAAAGTTCCCGCAGCGGTTCGATGAGATCAAAACCCAGTTCTTCAGGCAGGCCGCCAACGTTATGGTGCGATTTTATGACGGCGGCGCCTTTTACCGAACCGCTCTCGATAATATCCGGATATATCGTCCCCTGGGCCAGAAAAGAAATATCACCCATGGAAAGGGCCGTTTCCTTGAAAACAGCAATAAATTCTGCACCGATGATTTTTCTTTTCTCCTCCGGATCAGTAACCCCGGCCAGCTTCTGCAAGAAGCGCTCCCGGGCGTCAATATGCATGAACCGACCACGCAGCCTCTCACTGAAAAGCCTGCTTACCTGCCGGGCTTCATCAAGTCTGAGCAGTCCGTGATCGACAAATATATATTTAGCTCTCTCTCCAAGAGCCTGGTCGAGCATAAAAGCAACCACCGTCGAATCAACCCCACCGCTCAAAGCACAGACGACTTTATCCTTTTCGCCCACAGCCTGCCTGATCTCGAGTACGGCATCTTCGACGAAACTGCGTGCGCTCCAGGTTCGGCTACACCGGCAAACATTGTAAAGAAAGCTCTTCAGAATACTGCCCCCTCCCGGGGTGTGAAATACCTCGGGGTGAAATTGAACACCGTAAATCTTTCGGTCATGATCACCGATGGCTGCAATGGCATCGTTTTCGGTGCGGGCCAGCACCGAAAATCCGTGAGGTGCTTCCAGGACTTCGTCCTGGTGGCTCATCCATCCATAGAGCGATTTCCTGTTTTTGAAAAGGTCATCTATAAAAAGTGGTTCAGCCTCGATTATCTCGAAAGTAGTCCTGCCAAATTCCGAACGGTTACCCTTTTTTACTGTTCCACCAAGATCCCGTGCTAACAGCTGCATGCCATAGCATATTCCCAAAACGGGAATTCCTCCCTTATATATTTTGGGATCGCACTGCGGCGCATCGGGACCATAAACGCTGGCCGGACTACCCGAGAGGATGATGCCGGCCGGCTCAGCCTCTTCGATTTTATTCCAGGGAGTATTGTGAGGCATCAGTTCGCAATAAACCCCGGCTTCTCTTATCCTGCGGGCTATGAGCATGCTATACTGACCGCCAAAATCAAGGATAATCACTTTCTCACGCATACTGGTTGATTTCTCGGACAGAAAATGTTCCATAAGCGGGTCTCCTTCCTTTTATCTAATGACCTTCATCGGGATAATAACCCGTAAAACAGGCCGTGCAATAATTTTCCGCACCTCTGCCGGCAGAGCTGTACAGATCTTCCGCCCTGGCAAAGGTCACTGAGTCAGCCCCGATTGAAGCAGCAAGGTAAGACAGGCTTTCACCAGGCACTGCCAGATCAGATGCCACGGGAATATCAATACCATAATAACACGGGAAGCGATAAGGCGGTGAAGCTATGCAGAGGTGAACTGTAGCAGCACCGGCAGCGCGGAGAAGTTCAATCAGCACCCTGGCCGTGGTTCCCCGCACCAGGGAATCATCAACAAGGGCTACCCGTTTGCCCCTGATTAAAGCATTAATTGGATTGAATTTCAAACGGACGGCCGCTTCACGCCAGGCCCTGGTGGGCTCAATAAAAGTACGCCCCAGGTATGGATTACGGTGTATCGCCCATTCCAGAGGGACCCCCAATGCATCGGCCAGGCCGATCCCCGCCGATATTCCTGAATCCGGTGATGGAATAACCAGATCCACAGAAGCAGGAATGCGTTCGGCCAGTTTCCGCCCCACTTTTTTGCGGAAAATGTGAACGCTTACCCCGTCGATGATGCTGTCAGGCCGGGCAAAATAAACATATTCGAAGATACAGAGAGAAGCTTTCCCGGCCGCGGGAACAGAGAACGAACTTAAAACTCCGCCGACCGTGGAAACTATTTCCCCGGGTTTAATATCTCTCACAAAGGAGGCCCCCACCGTATCAAGAGCCGCCGTTTCAGAAGCAAAAACCGTGGCTCCGTTCAGTCTGCCGAGAACAAGAGGTCGAAACCCGCCAGGATCGCGAAAAGCAACTACTTCCCGTCCGTCTGTGGCCACGGCAGCATATGCACCCTGAATAAGGGAAACCGCCTTGCGTACCGCCTCACCCAGTCCTTTGCGGCGATATTGAAAAATATAGGTCAGAATGATCTCACTATCCGAGGTGCTGTGAAAAATATGACCTTCTTCAAATAATTTTTGATGGAGTACGGCCGTATTGGTCAGGTTGCCGTTATGAGCCAGGGCGATTGCGCTCCCATCGCGGGAACGTGCCAGTAGCGGCTGGGCGTTGGCCGATTTGCTTGAACCGGTAGTGGAATATCGAACATGGCCGAGGATCGTATCGGCCGTGATTGATGTAAGAGAGCTGCGGCGGAAAACCCGGTCAACCAGCCCCATGCCTTTCAGCAGAACCAGACCTTCCGGACTACCATATGCCATGCCGGCGCTTTCCTGCCCCCGGTGCTGCAGTGCGAGCAATCCCAGGTAGGCAAGCATTGCCGCCCGTCCCGGACCCCGGTAACCGGCAAGGGCAAATATCCCACACTTTTCCCGCGGTTTTTCCGGGGCTTCTTTTACAAACCCGGCGTGATTATTTAAGGTTTTATCGATCTGCGGCATTCCCCAATCCGTAATCTCTTTTCAATAGTTTTTAAATACCCTGGTCAGCAAAGCTTCGACCCGAGCCATCCAATTTAATCTTGTACAATGTATCATCTTCGTCGTGATCAAGATAATAGATCCAATCACCGGCCACTACTATATATCGTACCGCTTCCGGGGTAACCTGTTCCAGGACGGTCCCATCAGTTCTTATCCTGGTCAGGGCAAAACCTTCATCTTCTGCAGCATAATAAAGCCAATCGCCCACCAGGTTGACAAACCAGGCCGGGTAATCAGTCAGCACTTCTTTGTCCGTTCCGTCAATACGAATCCTGTAAAGACGGGAATTATCATCCATATTGTTGTAATATATCCAACCGTCATCTGATACGTTTAACCCGCCGGATGGTTCAGTATTAACCTGCTCCCTCTCCGTCCCATCAGTCTTCATCCGATAGATAGTTTCATTGTCGTCGACATTAACATAATAAAGCCAATCGCCAGCCGCATTGAGGAACCAGGCTGCATCGTCTCCCAGGCGCACCTGAGAGCCACCGTCAGCACTGACACTGTAAATCCTGTTTTGATCATTTTCATTGAGATAAAAAAGTTGATTGTCAACAAGAGTGACAAACCAAGCCCCTCCGTCAGTCAGGGACGTGCGTTCACTGCCATCAGTCTTAATGCGGTAAAGACGGTTACCGTCGTCACGGTTGCTGTAAAAAACCCAGTTTCCGATGCTGTTGATAAACCAGGCGGAATCGGCGCTGAACAGACGGACACCGCCTGAATAATCGGCATGAGCCAAAGCCCCGCCCTCGTTGCTGCGGAAAATTATCCCATCTGCAACAGAAACAGCCAGGCCGCCGTTGGTAATATTACCGGCTGTATTCCCCCTGCCCGAAAGAAAGAGTAAATTGCTTTCTTCGACCGGTTCCTCTAAGGGATCCCACGGAGATTCTTCAACCGTTTCCTCCACCTGAGTAACCGGGACTATATAATCCTCTTCAGCCTGTTCGGCGCCATTGTAAAAAACAAAAAAGTAGATCGCTCCCGCGGCAACCAGCAGGAATAGTACAATGGCAATAACGATAACAGGTGTCATGTTTTTCTTTCTGACAGAGTCCTTTCCTGCTGCCTTCTCCATCCCGGTTCCAGCAGGTGGAGGCGGTGCAGAGTTCACAAAATCGGGGATGCCGGTAAGCCCGGGCACATGATCAGCCCTGGTCCAATCGCCAAGTGCCTGATGCCAGATCTTGTCAGCCGGCTCGATCTTGCCAGTCTTTGATTTCTCCCAGAGCTGTTGCCAGCTGAAAGGACCGCTCTGTTGATCGTCTTTATACAAATACCAGTCTTCAGTCATTTAAACCGCCTCCCGATTCTTTGTCGACCCTATGATTTTATATAACCAGCATGCAAATATCAATAAAGCCAGGCCGTAGACTAGAGGCCCGCGGATCAGGTTAGATAAATGGCTGGCCTGGGAAAAGTCGCGAAAATAATAAGTAATAAACCGTCCCATCGTAAAAACAAGACCGAATACGGCCGCCGCCACCCCGTCACCGGGCCTTCTCCGGTAAACCAGCCATGAGACCAGAGCTGCCAGCAGTCCAGCAGCCATTTCGTAAAGCTGGGTCGGATGAACAGGCTGCGGTATTAATAAAAAAGGTGATTCTGAAAAATAAACCTGGTTGATATGAACAGGCGAACCGATAGGGAAAACCACTGCCCAGGGTAAATCAGTTACTTTTCCGTAACAACAGCCGTTTAAAAAACAGCCAATTCTTGTTATCGCCGCTCCTATACCAACATGAGGAGCCAATCGATCGGTCAATTCCAGGAAAGGCAAGACCAATATTTTGGCTATCAGCCACCAGGCAAACATAGCGGCAGCAAGACCGCCAAAGAGAGTAAAATTTCGAAAACTAACTCCACTCAACATGGCAGGATTGGCAATAATTTCCTCAAAATAAAGCAGTCCATAGAGCAATCGTGCCCCAATGAAAAAAGACGTTATTAACACCACCAGAATGGCGGTTGTTTTAAACAATCCCAGGCGGCAATGGCGAAAATGGTATACTGCGGCCACGACCAGGTATAAGAGTGTCACCATCCCAAAAAAACGGTAGGCAGTGACGGGAATAACGCTGCCGTCACCCAGGCTGATAGTAAAAAGAACAGGGTGCATTGATACTCCTTGGGCTGCCAAGAACAGCCCTTCCGGGACCAATTACGGGCTGACTCGCTGAACCCGCCAGACTCCGGACATAACATCTGGTTTATTGTTGCCTGCAGGTACTGAAAAAGTACCACTCAGGGTATCCTTGCCACTCGGCTGGCCGGTAAAGATCATTTCCAGCCCTTCATCGGAAAAACTGAATCTAACCGTTCCATTCTCATAAACAGCCTCAATGTAACGATCCTCCGATGCCTCAGCAGCATTTTCTTCCGGCAGAACTGCATCAAATTGAATCAAAGCTGAACCGGTATAGAAATTTTCTGTTTCTGTCTCCTGGAATTCCAGAACCATGGGAACATCATTATCCAGGAGGGTCTGCATTAATTCTTTAATCGCTTCGATCATCATCTGGAACATCGCTTCACCAAGATTTTCCTCGCAGCCATCCACTGCTTCTTCCGCTTCCGGTGAGGGGGTTGGACTATCCATTTCGAGAAAAGCGGAATAAGTGAGGGTCCAGTTCCCTTCCCACCTTCCGGCAAGCTCGGGTGCTCCCATATCAAAAACAACTTCAACCACTCCGCCAGGATCCGGAAGCTTCAGATCAACTTCCATCTCGTCTTCCCCATCTGGCCCGAGGCCGGAAAGAACCACTCTACCTGAAGGCTCGGCATTCATCAATCCCAAAAGGGTGCACTGCATTTCCCAGATCCCGTCTTCATCGGTAAATCCCGACCACAGGTCCTCATTCTTTCCGACTTCAATAGCTACCGGGAGACCTTCAATTTTTACAGGTACTTCTGCTTCTTCCTCTTCTTCAGGCACAACCACCCTGACTCTTATTTTATAAACACTGTTCAGCATGCGGGCTATCCGACGTGCTTCGTTATTGTAGAAACTCTCTGTCCGTTCATACCTGAGCTGGCGGGCCAAACGACGAAATACCGGCTGTAATGAATTGACCAGCTCAGCCTTGTGGTTCTCAGCTATGCTTTTTTCCAGGGCAGGATTGTCACCACCCGAATAGCTAAAACCCTGCCCCATGTCGCCAAAGACAAAGCTCATGCCCTGGGAATCATTCCAGAAAGCATAGACATAGCTGTCAATCGCTTCGGCAATTTTCTTTTCGGCATCTTCGAATGAAGAAGAATCTTTAGTGATCCAGTAAAATGTTTTATACCAATCAACATTGTTTTTTACTTTAAAGCCGGGCAGAGTCGAGTATTTCGAGTTCCGGTAATAATACTTTTTGTAAGCATCAACGTACATCTGCTCACGGCCGGCAATAGCGGTGGTGGCAAATTTGTTGAGGCTGTAATCAATAGCAAAAACGCCTACCGAAGCAATCTTCATTGCTGAAGTGCCCCATTTACCCAGGGCATAATTACCCAGATCCTTGGTAAACCCAAGAACAGCCGGTGCGGGATTGTCCTGATCGAGATTAATGGCCAGATTGACAAAGGCTAAACCGAGCCCCATCTCACCCATGGCACTATTGATGCTGTTAAGGGTGGAAACTTCAATTATTTCTTCCAGAAATGTAGACCCTGTCCCGATTATCCCGAACATATCAGTCGCCGAGTCCCAACCCATTTTGACCGCACCGTCGCCGGGAGTACCTCCTGAGCCCATTTCAGAAAGGAGCTCAGCAACTTCATCCGTTTCAAGACTGTAAGCACTTGCCGGTAAGAATATCGGCCGGCTTACCATGGCCATTGGCGAATCGGGATCACTCGATGAGCGCTTCACTTTCGCAAAATCTGTCAGATGATAAGTATATAGGGTGAGGACATTTTTTGCCTGATCCAGATCATGAACTACCTGATCCCAGGTTCCGCTTTCCTCATTATAATAGAGGGCACCATAATAATGTTCAGCGTTTTCACCCTGGGGAATTTCCGACAGCTCATAGGGCATTTCAATCTCCAACACTCCGGGAAGTTCCTTATAATCACCCAGGGTTATGCTGTACACCTCTTCCAGATCTGCATCTGCAGGCGTTGCTTCGTAATCGCCGAGGAAGGTCACATTGAGATCGGTCGGCTCTTCAAGCATATCTCCGGGTATTTTGACCATCACAGAACCTTCGCGGCCAAAAATTTGTTCTTCTTCTGAAGGCTCTACAGTAGTGGAAATAAGAACTTTATCCCTTCCGCCAAAAGAAAGAAAAGGAAGATCAAGAAAGGTCACAACGAGAAAGAACAAAGCACCCAGCAGGATCACTCCCCCGCCGATCAAACCTATTGTCAACAGGGAATTTTTCTTTGGAACCTCTTCTGCCTGCCCGGTAATATTCGATTCAACCGGGTTGTGATCGGACGCAGGTAGAACAGTGGAACCGGTAAGCTCCGGAATGCGGTCTGCCCGCTGCCAGCTGCCCAGTTTACTGCTCCAAAGATAATCGTCATCCTTGATATTGCCCGTATGATAAAAATATAGAATTTCTTCCCAGCTGTAGGGTCCCTGTTTTTCCCCAGAACGACTGAAATACCATTGACCTGACAACGGCCTTCAACTCCTTTGCCTGAAGGAATACTTAAGATTGAACTGCTTCATTGACATATTTAGCTCTGCACCACTTGCAGTTGCCAGAATGATCTTTTGTTTGGATTGATGTTTAATCATAGCAACATTTTTCCGCTCCTGTCAATTACCTCACTCGAGTATTTTTAATTATGATGCAACAGGTTACCAAATATTTCAAGGCAGTTAATGTTGCACTTTCCGAATGCCTATAAAAATAACTTTTTTGTTGACAAAAATTAAAACACCCTGTATACTTTTTTTCGGGCAAAGGCGCCCGCTTGAACAGCATCAAGTGCTGTCAGCGGGCGCCTTTACTTTTATTATCATAATCTATTTGAAGGAGCTGTTAGTTATGGGAATGACCAGAGACGATGTCCTGGCAATAGCCAGAAAAGCGGGAGTGAAGTTTATCCGGCTGCAGTTTACCGACCTGGTAGGACAGTTAAAAAATGTGGCAATCACGAACGAACAACTGCCCAAGGCCCTTGACGGAGAGCTGATGTTCGACGGTTCATCTATTGAGGGCTTTGTGAGGATCGAAGAATCGGATATGTACCTGCGGCCGGATCTCGATACTTTTGCTGTTTTTCCCTGGAGCCCCCAGGAAAACGGTGTAGCGAGGCTGATGTGCGACGTTTATACCCCCGAGGGGGAACCCTTTGCCGGCTGCCCTCGCAGTCAGCTACAGAAGATGATTGCCCTGGCTGCCAAAGAAGGTTATACCATGAATTGCGGGCCGGAAGCAGAATTTTTCATGTTTCATACCGACGAAAACGGGGCTCCAACTCTCCATACTCACGACCAGGGAGGATATTTCGACCTGGCGCCTACTGATCGTGGCGAAAGCGCCCGCCGGGATATGGTTCTCGGCCTTGAACAGATGGGCCTTGAAATTGAAGCTTCCCACCATGAAGTTGCTCCCGGTCAGCATGAAATTGACTTTAAATACAGCAATGCCCTGCGCACTGCCGACGATCTTTCAACGTTTCGGTTTGTGGTAAGGACAATTGCCCAGAGGCACGGGCTCTATGCCACCTTCATGCCCAAACCAATTGCCATGATCAACGGGTCCGGGATGCATACCCACCTTTCGCTATTTAAAAATGGGAAAAATATTTTTTACGACCCCTCCGCTCCCGATGAGATGAGCCAGGAGATGCTCTGGTTTATCGGTGGGCTGCTTAAACATGCCCGCGGTTTCACCGCAGTGACTAACCCTCTGGTTAACTCATACAAACGGCTGGTTCCCGGTTATGAAGCTCCGGTATATATTGCCTGGTCACACCGCAACCGCAGCCCTCTTGTCAGGGTCCCGGCCAGGAGAGGAATCGGCACCCGGGTGGAACTACGCAGCCCTGATCCTTCCTGCAACCCTTACCTTGCTTTCGCCGTAATGCTGAGAGCCGGACTGGATGGTATCCTGAATAAAATTGAGCCGCCTGAGCCGATAAACCTGAATATTTACGAGCTGTCCGATGATGAAAAGATAGATCACAATATTGAAAGTCTTCCGGGGACCCTGCACGAAGCAATCCTTGAACTGGACAATGATATGATAATTCGGGAAGCGCTGGGAGAACACATATATGATCGCTTCCGCTATGGACGGGTGAAGGAATGGCTGGAATACCGTATCCAAGTCCACAACTGGGAAATTGAACATTACCTGGCCCGGTTTTAACAGGCAGCGGGATAACTAATAAGTATCGGCCGAAAACCGCCCGTCGGGGCGGTTTTCCTGCTGTCCGGACCGATTAATTCCCGTAGCTAATACTGACCATGGTATAATATAACAGTGAAAAACATCTTCCGGATGGAAAGGTAAATCATGACCAGGCTTTATTACGATTTCTGTATCGGCACAGCCAACCAAAATTTAAAGAAGTCCCTCATTACCATACTGAATGAAACGGGTTTTTACTCTTCCGGTGAAGGTAAAAATATACCTATCCTGTTGCGCTCTTTGCACACTGTTCAGCCCTGGCTTGTCGTTGTCGACACAGCTCTTCCTCCCGGCAATATTATCGAACTGGCCGACATAATAGAACAGGATTGCCTTGCAGCGGCTCTCTATGTAAATACAACCGGTATATCGATGAACAATTATGTTGTCTTGGAATGGCCTGTGAAAAGTTCAGTCCTGTCGGCGGTTGCCAAAGCCCTGTGCAGTGAATTTACCCATAAAAAAAAGCTACGTCGTGAAATTACAGCCCTGCGTGAAAAGCTAAGTGAACGGAAAATTATTGACCGGGCCAAGGGTATTGTAGCCCGCGTCTTTTCTCTGAACGAAGAAGAAGTTTACAATTACCTGCGTAAAAAAAGCATGGAACGCAGGATCACCATGGCCGAAATGGCCGCGTTGATTATTGCGAATCCCGATTCTTTTTATAAGCAATAGCCGCGCCGATAAAATCCTTGAACAGAGGGTGAGAGCGGGTAGGCCGTGATTTGAACTCGGGATGGAACTGGACGGCAATAAACCAGGGATGATCTTTTAATTCGACCATCTCCACCAGGTTATCCTCTTCATTGATCCCGCTAAAAACCATGCCGGCTTTTTCAAGAAGGGGAATAAAATCATTGTTGAACTCGTAACGATGCCTGTGCCGTTCGCTGACAATCTTTTCCCCGTAAGCTTTTTCAGCCAGGGTGCCGCTTTTGATCGTACAGGGATGGGCTCCGAGGCGCAGGGTCCCGCCAACCCGGGTTATTTCTTTCTGACCGGGCAGGTAGTCAATAACCGGGCCGGGAGTATCGGGATTAAATTCGGTGCTATGAGCACCGGTTATCCCGGCCACATTGCGGGCGAATTCGATCACCGCACACTGCATCCCGAGACACAAGCCGAAAAATGGTATTTTGTTTTCCCTGGCCAGGCGAACGGCATTGATTTTCCCTTCTATGCCCCGCTCTCCAAAACCACCCGGCACCAGGATGGCATCCATATTTTTCAATTGATCGCCGCCCTGACCCGATTCCAGGCTTTCAGCAGGAATGAGAACCGTTTTTACATTAACATTGTGGGCCAAACCGGCATGGGACATGGCTTCATTAATGCTGATGTAAGCATCACGCAGGGATACATACTTGCCGACAAGACCAACGTTTATTTCCTCTTCAAAATTATGGGCCTGATGGACCAGGTCTTCCCACCGCTGCATATCTGAGCGTTGACTGGAGAGATTCAGCTTCTCAAGAACCATCCGATCAAGATTTTGCTTTTGCAACAACAGAGGTACCTCGTAAATCACTTTCGTGCTGATATTCTCCATTACTTCATGCGGCTGGATATTGCAAAAAAGGGCTATTTTCTTTTTCAGTTCGTCCGAAAGGTTATATTCTGTCCGACAAACGATAATATCGGGCTGAATACCGATACTGCGCAGCTCCTTAACGCTGTGCTGCGTAGGTTTAGTTTTCAGTTCCCCTGACATGGGCAGGTAGGGGACAAGGGTCACATGGATAAAGATTACGTTTTCCCAGCCCAGATCATATCGAAGCTGGCGAATAGCTTCCAGGAAAGGAAGGCTTTCGATGTCGCCAACTGTTCCTCCGATTTCCGTGATAACCACCTCGAGGTCGCGATGGCGATCCAGCTTCGTAACACAGTTTTTTATTTCATCAGTGATATGGGGAATGACCTGAACGGTATTTCCATCGTAGAGACCATCCCTTTCACCCTGGATCACCGACCAGTAAATGCGACCAGCTGTGACATTGTTATCACGGGTAAGGTGCTCATCGATGAAACGTTCGTAGTGACCAAGGTCAAGGTCTGTTTCCGCTCCGTCTTCGGTAACAAATACTTCCCCGTGCTGATAAGGACTCATGGTCCCCGGGTCGTAGTTGATGTAGGGATCAAACTTCTGAATGGTCAGTTTTAATCCCCTGCTCTTCAACAGGCATCCCAGGGAAGCAGCAGTAATCCCTTTGCCCAGTGATGAAACAACACCGCCGGTAACAAAAATATACTTAGTCATAAGCGCCCCCTTGCCGTAAGGATCCCCTTCAAACAGTATGGTCTGCTCAGCAACTGCTGGAGCTGCTCAACGATCACCCACCACTGCTAACCGGGGAAGAAAAACTTCCACCGGAAGCTCCGCTGGTTCTGAAAGTGGAAAATACTCTTGCCGATTCTTTACCACAGTCAGGGCAACATGCTTTTTTAACAGAGCTGCTGCACAGCTCTTCAAACTTTTTATCGCACCTTGAACAATAAAATTCATATAGAGGCATGACTGCACCTCCTTCACTTTTTTTTATTGGTTTATCCAGGAATACCTGATACGCAATCCGGTAGAAAGGTTTCTGCAAACTGAATGAGAAACAACAATGCAGTTTCCACCGTTTTTATTCAATTAAGTCCGGCCTTTCAATCTCTTTCTTTTTTTAGCCCGTCTTCTTTTTTTCCGTTGTCTTTTAAGTTGTTTTCTCGTTTTTTCATGTGCCATAGTATGTAGCATTCCCCTCCTTTGCTTTGATTTCAGGTATTATAATGGCTGCAAAGCCTTAAAACCCATGTGTAATTATAACACTGCTTAGCCGGTGAAAAAAGAGTTATTTTTTTTAACTCGAAATACCATGTTATTTAGAAAGGAAAAAAAAGGCCAACAGAGAAAGATTAATAATATAATCAACCATAACAGTAAAGCGGGGAGGAACAAGTTGATGAAAATAAGCCAGAATGCCCGGATTACTTATGAAAAACGTTATTTAATCAAAGATGAAAAGGGCAACCCGGTTGAAACTCCGGAAGATTTGCTACGCAGGGTGGCGTCCAATATTGCCCTGGTGGAAAAAGAATACGGGAAAAACGAAGATGAAATCAGGGCGATAGAAAAGAAATTTTTCACCATTATGTCCGAGGCTCTTTTTATGCCCAATTCTCCCACGCTGATGAATGCCGGCCGGGAGCTGCAACAACTCAGTGCCTGCTTTGTCCTCCCACTTGAAGATAGTATGGAAGGCATCTTCACTGCATTGAAAAATATGGCCCTGGTTCAAAAAACCGGCGGAGGGACAGGATTCTCCTTCGATCGCCTGAGACCCAGTAATGATATCGTCAAGTCAACCAACGGTGTGGCCAGTGGCCCCATATCCTTTCTAAAAATATTTGACGCCGCTACCGAAGCAGTCAAACAGGGCGGGACGAGACGCGGCGCTAACATGGGATCTCTGATCTACAATCACCCAAACATAATTGAATTCATTTGCTGCAAAGAAAAAGAAGATGAAGTCAACAACTTCAATTTATCAGTCACCGTATCCGATGAATTCATGCGCAAAGCAACCGGTGAAGATCCAGATCCCCTCTATACCCTGATCAACCCCCGTACCAAAGAGCCCTATCTCGATCCTGAGAGCGACAATGAGGTCCAGCTCGATGCCCGGGAAATCTTTGATCTGATTGTCCAGAAGGCATGGGGAAAGGGCGATCCAGGAATTATTTTTATTGAACAGATGAACCGCTTCAACCCCACCCCGCACATTGGCTTTTATGAAACAACCAACCCCTGTGTTCCTGGCGATACCTTTGTCCTGACTGCAGAAGGCCCGAGGACGGTAAAAGAACTGACCGGGAAACAGGCTACCCTGATAGTCAATGGAAAACCTTTCCATACCACAGAAGCAGGGTTCTTTTCAACCGGAACAAAACCGCTGCTATCAATTCAAACCAGGGAAGGATATACATTCAGGGCTACCGGTGATCATCCGGTTTTAAAAGTGATGCGGAAAACAAGATACAGTATTAACCAGGAATGGGTTAAGGCTAAAGACCTGAAACAAGGGGACGAAATAATGCTCCACGACCACCGGGAATATTCCGGCTGGAGCGGCCTTTACGGGGAAAAGGAAGGTTACCTGATCGGTCTACTTACAGGAGACGGTACCTTAAAAACTGATAAAGCTTATCTATCTGTCTGGCAGGGTCAGGAAGATGCCTCCGGGATCATGTCTGCAGCCTATGAAGCTGACCGGTCCCTGCCCCACCGGAGAGATTTTTCTGGCTGGTGGAAAGTAAGAGTAAAAAATGAATACAGGATGAGTTCCGCGACAATTAAAAAAACTGCCCTCTCCCTCGGTATGCAGCCGAGGAGCAAAACAATTACGCCCTACCTGGAAACTAAAACCTCCTCAGATTTTGCCAGGGGTTTTTTGAGAGGTTTCTTTGATGCCGATGGCTCAGTTCAGGGTTCCCAGGAAAAAGGCATTTCCATCAGGCTGGCCCAAAGCGATATTGAAAGGCTCCAGGCTGTCCAGCGCATGCTTGCCCGTTTCGGCATTGCCAGCTCCATTTATCCCAACAGGCGCAGGAATAGAGAAACACTTCTACAGGACAGAAAAAACGGAACCGCTGTCTATAAAACCAGGGCTCAACATGAGCTGATTATTTCCAGGGCTAATGTATCTGTGTTCGCAGAACGAATCGGGTTTTCGGATACTGCAAAGCAAAGCCGCCTCACCAAAGCACTTACTTCCTATCGCCGCAGATTAAATCATGAGAGGTTCACCGCCACAGTTGAAGAAATAATTCACGGCGGCTGTGAAGAAGTATTTGACGTACAGGTCCCGGGAATCAACGCTTTTGATGCCAACGGCGTCATAGTCCACAATTGCGGCGAACAGCCACTGCTTCCCTATGAAGCCTGCTGCCTCGGCTCCCTAAACCTGGGCAAATTCGTGAATAAAAATCGCCAGATCGACTTTGAACACCTTGCCGAAATAGTCCAAATTGCCGTCCGATTTCTGGACAATGTAATTGATGCCAGCAATTATGTAATTCCAGAAATCGCTAAAATGCACAAGGAGGGCAACCGCAAGATCGGCCTGGGGATCATGGGCTGGCATGATATGCTGGTCCGCATGGGCCTTAATTACGATAGTGAAGAAGCGCTTGAAACAGCTGAAAAAGTCGTGTCTTTCATCAACAGCGAGGCCAAGAAAGAATCGGTTAAACTTGCTGCAGAAAGGGGCACATTCCCCAATTTCAAGAGCAGCGTATACGACACAGGTAGAGAAGAAGATCACGTTCGCAATGCGACCAGGACTACCATTGCCCCTACCGGGACTATTTCCATCCTGGCCGGAGCCAGCAGTGGTATTGAGCCTTATTTCAGCATTGCTTTCATTCGTAAAAATATCCTTGGCGGAGTTGATTTACCCGAAGTCAATCCGCTATTCCTTGAAATAGCAGAAAAAGAAAGTTTCTACAGTGATGAACTGATCCGCGAGATCGCCGTCAGCGGGAAAATACCCGCCGATGCCAATGTTCCCGAAAAATACAAGGACCTTTTCAAAACAGCCATGGATATCGATTACAGTTGGCATGTCAGACATCAGGCTATATTCCAAAAATATACAGATAATGCCGTCAGTAAAACAATCAACCTGAGCAAAGATGCTACGGTAGATGATGTGAAAAATGCATACATAACAGCCTGGGAAGCCGGTTGTAAAGGTATAACTATCTATCGAGACACTTCGCGGACCAAGCAGGTGCTAAATGTTGGAGACGGCAACCCGGAAGATAACCTCAAACCGATCGAGCGGCCGAAAACCCTGAGCGGACACACCACAAGCATCCGGACAGCACTGGGCAATCTCTTTGTCACCGTCAATACCGCCGATGGCAAACCTTTTGAACTCTTCGCCCAGATCGGCAAGGCAGGAAGCGATGTCATTGCTTTTACCGAAGCGATCGCCCGCCTCATTTCGCTGGCCCTGCGTTGCGGTGTAAGCGTCGACGAAATTGTTACCCAGCTTGAAGGAATCGGCGGTGCCCGTTCAGTTGGATTCGGTCCGAACCGGATCATGAGTGTACCCGATGCTGTTGGCCAGGCTCTCCAAAAACTGGCCAGCGCTGAAAGCAACAATGTTATTCAGGGTCACAGCGAAAATCGCGAAATCTGCCCTGAATGCGGCACATGCGCCCTCGTCAGAGTTGAAGGCTGCCTGAAGTGTGAAGCATGCGGTTACAGCGAATGTTGAGAATGTGCAAATATTTAATAATTATTCACGTATAAAAAAAGGAAATTTGACCTATATGTAGAATTACTGGTAATTGACAATGGAGATACTGCTTTTCAGTAATCAGACCGATGATCGGTTCGTAGCAACAAGCCGGATCTACCGACTGAAGTTTACTGCGGGGGAACTGCCATGGCCAGTGAAAACGAGGATAAAGTCAGAAAAATTGAAGGGATTATTTCACAAATCCAGGGAGTTGTGTCCGGACGTCTGGTTTGTGAAGATGACAAGATTGTAGAGATTCACGTTCTTGCCGATTCGACCAGGTCACCAAAACAGGTTGTCCGGGATATTGAATCGGCCGTTCTGATAAAAATGGGTATTGAGCTTGATCGTAAACAGATCAGCGTAGCCCAGCTGGAACCGGGAGTGGCTCCTCCTGCTTCCAGCGGGATCAGGCTCCTGCTGAAAAGCATTAATTACAAAACTGAGAACGGCCAGGCCACGGTGAATGTAGTAATAAGCAGCGAGGATGCCCAGTTTTCTGCAACGGCCGCCGGTCAAAACAACCGGCAGAATCGTCTGCGTCTGACAGCATCAGCGACGCTTTCGGCAATTGAACAATATCTTAAAGTGGACAACATTTTATTTGTCGGTGACATTCAGGGAACTGCCCTGTACGGTTGTGAACTGGTTATCGTCGCCGTGTGCCTGCACCTGGATAACCGTGAGGAAATTCTGCTGGGTACAGCTCTGAACAGAGGTGACGATCTCGAATCGGCTGTCCGGGCCTCCCTGGATGCTATAAACAGAAGGCTCTCAGTCTTTAGCCAAAGTTAAAAATTTGAAGCCGGCGGCAGTTATTACACAGGGATTATTTTTTATACGAGCGAAATCATAGCGGAGCGTCGCCAGCGGCTATAGCGGAAAACCGCTGAGCACCTGGAAAAGGGGGCTATACCATGAAGCTCACCCTGATAAAGGCGCTCATCGCACTGTCCGGCCTGATTCTCGCCGGTGCTGCGGTTTATAAGTGGTAATAAGAGAAAATTAACTGCCGCCCGGCTTCAAATATATCATCAGCAGGAGAGTCTGATAACAATGGATAATCATATTCCCGGAAAAGCTCAGATTTTTATCACGTTACTTGCAGGAAGCGCCGCTGCCATAATCGCATATGCTTCATCGGTAATGGACTGGAGCAAAGCAGAGTGGTTCCCCATTTTGGTTTTCCTGCTGTTACTTATATTTTCTGATATTTTTCCCGTTACCCTTCCCCGCGGTGGCAGTGTAACGGTAAGTTTCGCCACAATTGCTGCTTCTATTCTTCTTTTTCAACCTTTGATAGTAATTGGAATTGCTGTTTCCTATGAATTATATTTATTAATGAAAGATAAACCCCGCATAAAACATATCTTTAATATTGCTCAACTGGCAACCTCTACAGGGATTGCAGCATTGCTTTATCAACAGTTATCACCGACAACTTCCATTCTCTCTTTAAATCATTTCACCGCTTATATTGCTTCAGTAATCGTTTTTTTTATCTTAAACAGTACTTTCGTTACCCTGATTTTAGCACTTGTTCAGGAAGAAAAACCTTTTAATGTCTGGAGATTAAACCTAAAATGGAGTGCACTAACATTTTTGAGCATGGCTCCCCTGGGAGGGTTGATTGCTGTAATTTATATTAATATTGGTTTCTGGGGCCTGGTCCTTTTCCTGCTGCCTTTAATCCTGGCCCGCCATTCTTTCCAGTCATACATGAATATGAGACAGACCTTCCTTGACACCATCAAAAGCCTTTCTGTAGCAATTGATGCCAAGGATCCGTACACTAAAGGCCATTCCTCACGGGTAGCAGATTATGTTGTCTCGCTGGCCCGCGAACTGAAATGGCCGGAAGATCGGGTTGAATTCCTACAATATATATCGCTCATTCATGATGTGGGCAAGGTAGCCGTTCCTGAAGACATCCTCAAAAAAACCAGCCTGTTGTCCAGGGAAGAATTTGCCGTGATGAAAACCCACAGTGAAGCAGGGGCTAATATACTTAAAGGGATTAAATATTTTTCCGCAGGTGTCGATATCATCAGGCATCATCATGAACGCTGGGATGGAAATGGCTACCCCGATAAAATCGCCGGAGAAGAGATTCCCGAAGGAGCTCGAATCCTGGCCGTGGCGGATGCTTTCGATGCCATGACCAGTAACCGACCCTATCGCAAATCGCTTGGCTACGAGGTGGCTTTGCGGGAACTGCAGGACTGCGCTGGGACCCAATTTGATCCTAAAATGGTCAATGCTTTCATTAAGATATACCCACAAATAAAAGATGACTTACCTGAAAAAATTGCCGAAGAAAAATGTGAAGATTACCAGGAAACGGAAAATACCTGTACTAAAACCTATCATTAACAATCACCTTTAAATG